>JAHRVD010000313.1 GCA_019090845.1 Marinosulfonomonas sp. | reverse complement strand
TCTCCTTACGCACGGGTTGCCCGTGTGGCGGTGAGAAAGAGTGGTCTTATTGATCAAGTGGAGGAAATCGAGGCAAAGACTCGCGACAAGGCAACGTCGTATTTTGATGTGACGCCGCTTGCTAGGGTGCCTGTATTTATCGATGGTGACGTGCAGTTGGCTGACACCAGGGATATCTGCTCATACCTCGACGAAATCACCGGGAATGCACGCTGGTTTTCCAAAGAATCTCACGAAGCAAGATACTTACGGCACATAACTTGCGGGTTCCTTGATGGGGTTGCTGTTTGGCTGCGGGAGACTTCTCGACAGGACGGGCACCAATCGGAACCAATCATGCACTACGAAGAACACAGAGCGCTTAATACACTGAAATGGTTGGAGACGCGCTGGAAGCCGGTCGAGAACATGGACTTCACTGCTCTGGTGCTAGCCTGTGCTATTCAGATTGCGATTGATCGAGGCTTAGGTGGTGACTGGCAAAAGCTTGCACCCAAATGCACGGCTTGGGCGCTGCGAAAAATAAATGATCCCGATATGTTAGATACAAAGCCTTTACCACTGTGACCTTCTCAAACTTCGGTGGATCAAGCACGGCACACCCCATCGGTCCGGCTTTTCTGGCAGACCAGCGCAATAGTTCAGTAGGCTAAGCTTCGAAGCAGACCTTGATGCATCACGCAGCATTCGACAGTTTGGGCTCAATCCGGACTTTCGCCGCAATCTGCATCAAGGTCCACAACGCGGGAAAAAGCGGTCCTTGGCGTCCACGACGACAACGACCGCATTCAAATGCCTGCTCGGGCCATGAAAACTTTTAGAGCGGCGAGCCAACCTTCTCGACAATATGCACCGATGATCGCTTGGTGGATATTGACGTCGAAAGCTGCAACCTTATTTGGCGCGCATCGGAGTGACGAGGTTGCTTTTGTCTTGGGGCGTAATGGGGTCTCAATCTTCTTGCGCAACTGTCCTCGGCTACTTCGTTCCTCTAACGACTTGGCCAATGATAGAACCGATGGGATATCTAGCTTGTTTTGGCCAGAGTGCTGAGTCCAAAGTCATCCAGAATGGCGTAGATGGCCGGGAGGACGAACAGTACAACCATACTGGCGCTGATCAGACCAAACACAAGGCTTGCGACCAAAGGGATTAGAATTTGTGCTTGAAGGCTGGTTTCCGTCAGGATCGGTAACAGCCCCGCGGTGGTCGTCGTAGTGGTCAAAAAAATCGCCCGGAATCGTGCTCGCGCCGCCTGTGCCGCCGCGACCGAGACACTGGCCGCATCCGCATGTTCGCGTTTGACGAAGGCGACGAGCAGGATCGAGTTATTTACGACGACCCCAGCCAGTGCGACGAACCCCAACATGCTGGGCATCGAGAAATCCAGCCCCATCGCCATATGTCCGAATATCGCACCGGGTAAAGACAGCGGAATGACAAGCATGACAATGATAGGTTCAATATAGGACCGGAACAGAAAGCTGAGCAAAAGAAACACGCCCAAGAGCCCGATCCCGAAACCTTTGAGCATGGATTGCTGGGTCTTTCCAGCTTCGGCATTCTGGCCTTCGACGTCCAGCTCGACGGTCGGGTATCGGTCAAGCAAGTCGGGAATAAAGCGGGATATGGTGTCGCCGACGATGGCATTCGCATTGGCAATCCGCGTGTCGATGGAGCCCTGAACCGTCACACTGCGCACCCCGTTTTCGCGGTTGATCCGACTATAACCCTGACCAACCTCGACATCTGCCACCACACCAAGCGGGACATAGGACCCATCGCTGCGGGTGATGTTGAAATCGTCGAACAGATTGCGGCGGCCACGGTCAGTGGGCCCGAATTGGGCGGTGACTTCGACAAGGTTGCCGTTCACCTGCATCTCACTAATCGTGGAGCCGAAATAGGCGGCGCGAAGTTGGTCGGCGACCATTGCGGAGGTGATCCCCATGGGACCTGCCGCATCGGTCAGCGTCACCTGTAATTCGCGCTTGCCCGGGCGCAGATCGTCGAGAATGGAAGTAACACCCTCATAGTGCCACAGCCAGTCCTGCAACTCGATCGAAGCGGCCTTGAGGGAGATCAGATCGTCGCCCTTGAGGTGCAGATCAATGGCAATACCAGCGGGGCCAATGGTGCTTTCGGCAAATTTCAGGCTGATGACGTCCGGAACCGGACCGACGACGTCGCGCCAAAGCTCCATGATTTCGTCGGGAGTGCTGAACCGTTGGGCCGAAGAGAGAAGATCGACGCTGACGGTCACGACGTGGGCACCCGTTTCAAAAGCATCCCGGTTCAGGCCGTAAAAGACCGAGACATGCTCGATCAGCGGGGCTTCGTCCGGTTGTCGTGGCGTCAGGGTGTCGTTGACCTCGCTCAGGCCGGTGTTGAGCTGATCGACGACCTGTTCGGTGCGCGAAAGGGGGGTGCCCTGCGGCAGCAACACCCGAGCGACGATCGTGTCGCCGTCCAACTCTGGAAAGGCGGTGAATTTTAGGTATCCACCTGCCAGCATACTGGCCGAGATAAGCAGCACCGCAAGGCTAAGACCCGCCGTGGCGTAGCGCCAGCGGATCGTCAGATCGACAAGCGGGCCGACCACGCGTTCGCGGGTCCAGCTTACCACCACCTCAACCCGGGCGCGCAGGCCGGTTTTCTGGTTGGCGGTTTCAAGGCTGTGGATCAGGTGGTGCGGCAGGATCAGGAACGCCTCAACCAGCGACACCATCAGCACGAACAACATCACCACGGGCACCACCCGCAGCACAGCGCCCAGGTCACCGGAAAGGAAGGCGAGCGAGCCAAAAATCATCGCGGTTGTGCCGAAGGAGGCAAGCACATTGGGAAACACCTGTGCAGCGCCTTCAACAGCGGCATCCACTGCGGTGCGGCCCTTTTCGCGAAGGCGAGCAATGTTTTCGGCGATCACGATGGCGTCGTCCATCAACAGGCCGATGACAATCAACAGGCCCAGCGTCGTCATCAGGTTCAGCGAATAGCCCACAAGCGCCATTAGGGCGACACCGCCCATGAACGACACCGGCAGCCCCATCGCCACCCAGAACGAGAACCGGAATCCGAAGAACAGCCACAACACGGCGAACACCAGAGCCAACCCCTGCAAGCCGTTAACCACCACGAGGGTCAACCGTTCGCGCACAACCGACGCGCCATCGGCGGTAATTTCCAGCGTCACACCGGCGGGGGCCTGCACGCGCTCAGCCGCCAGAAACGCCTGAAGCGCGTCCAGCGTGCGCAGGCTGTCTTCGGCACGGGTTTTGGTGACGTCAAGGATCGCAGCGGGTTCACCGTCAAACAGGATCACATCGTCGTCTGCCGCAAACCCCTGTTTTATGTCGGCGATATCCCCCAGTCGAACCTGCCCACCCTGCGCGGAGGATCGCACGATCAGGACCGCCAGAGCGCCAACACTGCGGCGCTCTTCGGCCACCCGGATAAGCAGGGTTTCGCTCAAAGCCTCGATACTGCCAGTGGGCATGTCGAGGCTGTTTGCCTCGACCGTGCGGGCGACATCGGAGACAGAGATGCCAAATCTGTGCAAGTCGGCAGGCCGTAAGTTGATTTGCAACTCGCGGGTTGCAAAACCGCGAATATCAACCCGCGGGATGCCGCCCCAACGCAGCATGGCTGTGCGGATTTCTTCAGCGTAATTGTTCAGATCACTGCGCGATTGTGGACCGGTGATGGCCACAGAGGCGACGAAGTCCGTCAGCCCCAAGGGCCGCACGATGGCTGCGTCTGCGCGGTCGGGGAAATCCGTGATCGCATCAATTTCCGACTTCACTTCAGCGACGAAGGCCTGAAAATCATCGCCTTCGCGCATCTTCACATTGGCGCGGGCCAGATTTTCGCGCGCCTCACAGGAATGTCTGCCGATCCCGGTCACACCATCCAGCGCGTCTTCGATCCTTTCGCAGATTGCAGTCTCAACATCTTCAGGGCGGGCCCCGGGATAGGGGACGGTGATTTCAACCTCACTAAGAGCAGCGCGGGGGAATGTTTCACGCAGCAGCGTTGGGGCGACGAACAGACCTGCGGCCAGAAACAGGATCATCAACAGGTTGGCGATGGTCGGATGGGCGGCGAAAAACCGGATCATCTGGCGGCGTCTTGTGCAAGCAGTTGCGGTATCAGCGTCGTCTCCGGATGGGGGTCCAGAAGCAGCCCTTCGACGACCGGATCAGGCGTACTAAGTACAACGCGGCTGCCGTCCTCGATCCCGTCGGCAAACAGGGCTATCCCGCCCTGCACCAGCTGTGGTGTCGCGGCCAGAATGTGTAGACGGTTGTCGTCATCGACGACATGCACCTGTCCATCGTGCAATGCGCTGCGCGGCAGGATTACACCGGTGACGGGTTGCGCGCTCAAGGCGACATTAACGAACATGCCTTTGGTCAGGGGGGGACGCAGGTCACCGCCGCTTGGACCATAGGGGCTGTCCACACGCACGACGACGCCGATTGTTCCTGATCGTTGATCAATCTCGTCGCTGATGCGGTCTACTTCCGCGGGCCATGTGACCTGCTCCTCTCCGAGCCGCAGCCGGACTTCGGCGCTCAGGCCGCGATCCCGCAGAACAATGCCTAACTGGGTCGGGTCCATCGGCAAGCCCAGACCTTGTGTCAGATCAGCGCGCATCAGGCCGCGCAGGGTTTGCATGGGCAATTGCACTTCGACTTCTGCGACATCGACGCTGTCCAGCGTTGCGGCGGTGTGCCCCGCGCTTAGGAATTGCCCGATTTCAACGCTATGGGTCGCCACCCGCGCCGCAAAGGGCAGCGTCAACTCACTTCGATCAAGGTTGCGTTGGGCAGTGGCCAAAGTAGTCTGATAGATCGCGATCTGTTCCGCCTGAACTTCGCGCTGCGTGGGGATCAAGGCCAGCGCGCTTTGTGCGCCCTGGACTTTTTGGCGCTGAACAAGGTGGGCCGCACGCGCCGCATCACGGGCGGTTTGGGTCATGGTTCCTGCAGTAAACAAAGCCTCTGCGCGGGCAAGATCGGACGCCTTGACGGCCAACGCCTCCTGCTCGATCTCTAATGCCGCGCGCTGGTTAGACTCGGCGACGCCCAGTTCCGCAAGGCGGGCCTGTGCGGCGCGGATGTTTGCATTTGCTTGGGCAATCGCAAGATTGAAATCCACCGGCGAAAGACGCAGCAGGACGGCACCGGCCGGAATGATTTGCCCATCGCGCAGGTCTGGGTGCAGGTATTCGACTGTGCCGCTCACCTCGGCGATGGCGGCGAAGGTACGGGCCGGGGTAACCAATCCAAACCCGATGGCATTGGGCACGATGTCCATCGTCTGCGCGGTGATAACGCGTACCGCATGGGCGCGTTCAGCCAGTTCGATCCGTGCTGGGGGCGGGCTGTTTGATACAACGACCGCCAGAATACCCGCGCCAATCGCGGCGATTGGCAGGGTGATAAGCCCAAGCTTGAATACCTTGTTCATAGTCCAAGTCCTTCGTTAGACATAAGCCCAATTTGCAGATCAAGCAGCCGCGCTCCGTCGTTCAATAGCGAGGCCGGGTCTCGGGACACGATCAAACGAAGCACAAGGCTTTGAATGATCCCGAATAGGAGTGTCACGCCATCCGCCGCCGAGAGGGATGCACGCAAACTACCTGATGACTGGCCCGCTTCATAGGCGTGGACCAGAGCCGCCCGAAATCTTGTGACCTCAGCCTGAATGGCATTACGGGCTTGGGTCAGGGTATCCGTCGGATCGCGGGTTGTCATGATCTCGGGCATGGCAGGTGTCGCCGCGATCAAGTGCAGATGCCCCAAGACCAGACGCCGCAGGGTGTCAATTGACGAAGCTGTGGGCGGATCCGCGGCCCGAGTGTTCTTGCGTATTTGCGAGCACAGGGTTTCGATGGCTGCCTGCCAAATGTCCTCTTTCTTTCGGAAATGCTTGTAGATCGCTGGCTGGCTTAGCCCCAAACGCTTGGCGATCAATCCCGTGGTGACGTGATCGGGACCGACCTCGAATGCGAGGTCGAGGGTGGCTTTCAAGATTTCAGCCTTGCGATCCTCAGAAGGTTTTCGCGCGGTCATCCCCGCCGCCTCCCGTGATAGGCGATCCCGGTTGCGATGGTCCAGAACCCGAACCGCAAGGCCAAAGCGCCAACTGTGCGCATTTCGAACAGGGTGCCCCGCAAGACGACGAAAGCAAATCCCAAGGCGACGGCAGCAGTCCCAACTGCGATGAGTGCGGACAGACCGATCGCCCAACTTTTCCCAAGCCAAAGACCAATCGCAGCCAGAACATAGATGGCGCCTGCTCCGAAATTGAACCAAACGACGAAGCCGACGTAATCTCCGGCCCAAGCCTGTGCGGCATCGGGCCCGAATAAGACGTTTCCGCCTGAAAAAAGTGTGAGGGTTCCGAAAACCAGTGCAATAACAGCAATGGTTTTCTGTGTGAGGGATGATGTGGCCGAGAATTCCGGTTGCCGCGTCATGCAGGACCTCAATTGGTAGTTATAGAGTTATAACTAAACAAAGAGGCCGAGCATTGCAACAAGCTGACCGCAATTAACCATGCAAGGTCTTTGCGATTTGCGCCAAATTGATTTGTAGTATGTGACGAGGTTTCGCGCGTTACCTGCGTTCAACAAGCAGTCTATACTCGTCACCAAAGTCTGGAGCGGGCTCAGAGCAGTCATCTGATGGTTTCTGTCGGGCTTTTGGGCAGGTTCTAGGGGCGAATGGCTGCTAGGCGGGGCGAAGCCGCCGTTGATCACCAACTGGTTCAAAAGCGGGATTGTTATCGCTGTCCTTACTCGACACGATACAGAAAAATCAGGTCTCGAAAGGAACATCAGGTGAAATTTTTCACAGTGGCCATGTGTGGCTTCCTATCTCTTACTCCAAGTTTATCTTGGTCAGGAACGTCAACAGACGAAACGATTGTTTGCCCTGTGGGAGGTGAACAGTTCACTGTAACTGGAACGTTAAGTTGTTCTACTCAAGGTAGGACAATGTCCTTCAGGCCTCTTACTTCTTGCGATTTTGTTACGAGGTTACCTATCTGCCCGACCAATGGCTTGCCAGTTTATCAGGAGTTTTCCGACGAACAGGTTTCAGACTTGGAGGTATTCTTAGAAACGCCTGATTTCACCCAACTAAAACAACTTCCCCCATGGCAAAGAGCATACGGTGTTGCAGAGCATCTTGGTCAATCAGGCACAGCAACAGCATTTGGATTGTTGCTTAGTTCGATGTGGTATGAATCCGAGGATTTCATAAATAATGATGATATTCTCGGTCATTTCTTGGCCGAAACTGACGGAGAATTGGAACGTGCTTCCGAGCCAGACAAGCCATTTCTTGAGGCCATTGTTGGATATGTACTTATGGCGTCGGATAGGGTTGAAGAAGCCGAGATAAGATTGAATAGAGCGTCTCAAGCAGCAAACGCTCCCGACTTCTTACTCCAATACATTTCTGCAATAAGGGCCTGCCAACCGAACATGGAAATAAAGGGATGCAGGCCGCATGATCGGTTTGATCCATAATCTGTTCCAGTCGTAACTCTGGGCTCCTAGCGGTCATCTGAGCCTTTTGGTTGGGGGTCATAGGCTTGAATGGCCGCTTTCTGGCTTTCCGTGAGTTCGCTTTGCGACAGCAGAAAATGTCCGGAATGGACATCAACGAAAGAGATTCAAGACAAAGAAAAAATGGCGTTTAAGTCATGTAAACAGAGCAAAAATGCCGCCCAAGGCAACCTATTCAAATCGAATGGAATGGGGGAGTGGCGGTGCTGTCAGACCAATGCGAACTGGTCTCTACAAGGACAGCGCGGCTGTCCCTTATGCCGCGCCGAGACCGCGCCACTCAGCGAGAGCGGCGGTGCGGTTGAGTTTGAAATTGTCGCGTGAGTAAAGGTGGCGTTCCAGGTTGAAGT
>JAHRVD010000312.1 GCA_019090845.1 Marinosulfonomonas sp. | reverse complement strand
CCCGCAGGTCTTGATCCTTGATGAACCGACGTCAGCCCTGGACGCAGAGGGTGTCGATGCGCTCAATAGCGTTATCAATGATATGAAATCAGAGCAGAAATCCGTGATTGTGATGACGCACCGTCCGACTGCGATTTTTTCTTGCGATGATCTGCTGGTGTTGCGGCAGGGTCGGGTGGCCGCCTACGGGCGGCGCGATGAAATAATTCGCTCAATGATGAAAAACTCCGGCGCGCTTGAGCAGGTATTGCAACAACGTGTGGCGTCATGAGAGCAAATGCATCCCTTGCTCAATGGAGCGCCCGGCGATCAATCCTGCTGGGTTGGGCGGCGATTGCAATTATGCTGGCCGGGCTCGGCTTTTGGGGCTTTGGAGTTCGGATAGCAGGGGCGATTGTCGTCACTGGCACAGTTCGGGTCGAAGCGGATCGCCAGATAATCCAGCACCCGAGCGGCGGCGTTGTCGGCCAGATTGCAGCGCGAGATGGCGATGTGGTTCAAAAAGGCGATGTGCTGATCCGGTTTGATGATAGCCTTCTGCAAACAGAACTGGCGATTGTTGATCGCCAGTTACTAGAAATTCTGGTGCGGAAAATCCGGCTGCGGGGTGAACGCGACACAGTTCTGCATCTGGATTTTGCGCAAACTGCCAATTTTGCCCACCTGGACCGGGCTTGGGTGCAGGGGCAAATTCGCGGGCAGACAGACCTATTTGTGGCCCGAAAATCCTCGCTTTCTACGGAAATAATGCACATTGGCGAACAGCGCACCCAGATCGAAAACCAAATTGAAGGAATGCAGGCGCAGACGGTTGCCTTTACGACCCAGCTGGACTTGTTGAAATTGGAATTGGAAGCCCAACAAAAGCTCCTGGAGAAAGGCCTGATTCCGGCGGCACGCGTGTTGGCGATGCAGCGGAAACAAGCCGGGATTGAGGGTGAAATCGGTCGCTTGAACGCCGCCGTCGCGGAAGCGGCAGGCCGTATGTCTGTACTGTCAATCGCGCGGGTTCAACTATCTGAACGGCGCCGTGAGGTTGCAATCACCCGTTTGCGCGATTTGCGATACAGCGAAATTGAACTCGTGGGAAAGCAAAATCGCCTGACCGAACGGCTTGGCCGTTTGGTGGTGCGAGCGCCACTTCACGGAACAGTTTTCGGGTCCCGGGTTTCTTCTTTGCAATCTGTTGTGCGACCCGCCGAGCCGATCATGTTTGTCGAGCCGGCCGACCAAAATTTACAGGTTATGGTTCGTATCAGCCCCAACCAAATCGACGAAATCTATGACGGGCAGTCGGTTACATTACGGTTTCCAGCACTTGATCCGCTTGTCTCGCCGCCGGTTTTTGGACAGGTGATCCGCCTGTCGCCCGACACCTTGCAGGATGAGGCAACTGGTTTGCCTTATTACAAGGCAATTATTATTCCGAAAGAATCAGAATTGGTACATCTTATGGACCAGCGTATTCTGCCGGGAATGCCGGTCGAGGCATTTATTAAAACAACCGAACGAACCCCGATTTCTTATCTGACGCAACCGCTGAGTGGCTATTTCCGTCGCGCCTTTCGCGAAGGCTAGCTCAACGTCAGAAACAACTCAGAGGGTTTTGGGTGGAAAGCTGCCTATGAATTAAGCATTCTGCCTGAAATTGAACTTCTAGGCCGCCGTATTCGCCCCCCAACCTTTCGAAGGTTGCCCGGAATGTGAAAAGAAACTTGGGAGAGTATTCTTAAGAGGCTGACGTTGTGCCTGATGACTTGGCATATACTGCTGCGGCGCCCGGATCGACGTCGCAACCACGCGCACGGGGGTTGGTGCAGTTGAGCTGCAGCCAAACGGATGGCGTTTCTCGAATTAACACATTGCGACATTCAGGCTCGCTCAGAACCCTGTTTCCCACGCCGCGTTCGCCGGGGATGTCTGCAGTTTTGATAAACACCGCGGGTGGGATAACCGGTGGAGACGAGTTTTCGGTTGATGCGACTTCGTTGGCGGGCAGCCGCCTGACCTTGACAACCCAGACGGCCGAACGTGCCTACCGGGCGCAACCGGATGAAACCGGGAATGTGACCGTAAAACTATGCGTAAAACCCAAGGCGCAGATCGCCTGGTTGCCCCAGGAAACGCTGCTTTTTGACAGATCATCGCTACGCCGTCAGTTGGATGCAGATGTCGCCAAGGACGGCAGTTTGCTGGTCGTTGAGCCGATTGTTTTCGGCCGCATCGCGATGGGTGAAGTGATCAGTCAGGCCAGCTTTGAAGATCGCTGGTGTGTCCGCCGGAACGAAACGCTGGTGTTTGCCGATATGGTGCGGATGGAGGGCGCGATCCAGCAGCAACTGCAACGATCAGCCATCGCAGATCATGCGCGGGCAATGGCCACCGTGCTGCTGGTTGCGCCAAATGCCGAGGCGCATTTACCGGGACTACAAGCCCTTCTTGGGGAAAAATGTGGTGCCAGTCTTATCCGACCCGGTGTCCTGCTGGCCCGCCTTCTTGCGCCGGACTCTTTTTTGCTGCGCCAAACATTGATCCCGGTGATACGTTTGCTTAACCAAAATGAAATGCCGAAAACATGGGTGCTTTAGATGCAACTTTCCCCTCGTGAAAAAGACAAACTGCTGCTGGCCATGGCCGCAGAGGTCGCGCGGCGTCGTCTGGCGCGCGGGGTCAAACTGAACTACCCCGAAGCCATCGCGCTGATTTCTGACGCGGTGGTCGAAGGTGCGCGCGACGGAAAATCTGTCGCCGATCTGATGCAGGCGGGGGCCGAGGTTGTCGGCCGCGCCCAATGTATGGACGGCATCGCCGAAATGATCCCCGAAGTGCAGGTCGAAGCCACGTTTCCCGATGGCACCAAACTTGTCACTGTTCACCAGCCGATCCGATAGGAGCCAGCCATGATCCCCGGAGAAATCTTTCCTGCCGACGGCCACATCACCCTGAACGAAGGTGCCACAGCCATTACGCTGATGGTCGCAAACACTGGTGACCGGCCAGTGCAGATCGGCAGCCACTATCATTTCGCAGAAACTAACCCAGCACTGGAATTTGACCGCGCGGCCGCCCACGGCCACCGGCTGGATATTGCGGCTGGAACGGCAGTCCGGTTTGAGCCGGGACAGCGGCGCGAGGTGCAGTTGATACCGCTTTCTGGTGCGCGCCGGGTTTTTGGGTTCAATCAAAAAGTAATGGGGGATCTCTGATGCCAGCACGAATAGCACGCGCTGAATACGCCGCCATGTTCGGCCCCACAACAGGCGACCGCGTGCGGCTTGCCGATACTGAACTGGTGATCGAGGTTGAGCGCGACCTGACGACCTACGGGGAAGAGGTCAAATTTGGCGGTGGCAAGGTTATCCGCGACGGCATGGGCCAGTCACAGGTCACGCGGGCCGACGGCGCGGTTGATACTGTCATTACCAACGCGCTGATCGTCGATCACACGGGCATCTACAAGGCCGATGTCGGCCTGCGCGACGGGCGTATTCACAAGATCGGCAAGGCGGGCAACCCGGACACCCAGCCCGGCGTTGATATTATTGTTGGCCCCGGCACCGAAGCAATCGCGGGCGAGGGCAAGATCCTGACTGCTGGCGGTTTTGACAGCCATATCCACTTTATCTGTCCCCAACAGCTAGATGACGCGCTGCATTCCGGCGTGACGACGATGTTAGGCGGCGGCACTGGCCCCGCGCATGGAACGCTGGCCACGACCTGCACGCCCGGCGCTTGGCATAT
>JAHRVD010000311.1 GCA_019090845.1 Marinosulfonomonas sp. | reverse complement strand
TTCGGTCAGGATACGCAGGCCTTCCGGGCCAAATGCCCGCCCTGCATGATTAACCAAAAAGCCCGGCGTATCAGTGGCGCGCACCGGCAAATGCCCCAGCGCTTGCGCGATATCCACCAGCCGGTCAGCGGTTTTGGGGCTGGTCAAAACACCGGCGACAACCTCGACCAGTTTCATCAGCGGAACCGGGTTGAAGAAATGATAGCCCGCGACCCGCTCTGGCACACGTGCTGCACTGGCAAAGTCAGTCACTGATAGGGACGATGTGTTGGTCGCGATGATGCAATTGTCGGATACTGTTTTCTCAAGACTGACCAGAACCGCATGTTTGACGTCCATGCGTTCGACAACGGCCTCGACCACAACAACACAGGGCGAAAACGCCGCATATCCGGGGGCCGTGTCCAGTTGCACAGTGGAAATCCGGGCGATTGCGGCCTCGGCGTCGGGCGGGCTGATCCGGCCTTTTTCTGCCAGTCGCCGGATCAGTTTGGCAATAGACGCATGCGCCTTTTTCAGGGCCGCACCATCAAGGTCGCCCAAAACGACGTGCATTCCAGCTTGCGCGGCGATCTGTGCAATACCGCGCCCCATGACCCCGGCACCAATGACGCCAAAGGTCGTGATTTCCGATTGGTCCATCATCTGTTCAGCTTCGCCCTACAAGTCCATCAACTTGGCGATGATATTGCGCTGAATTTCGTTCGAGCCGCCACCGATCGGACCAACACGCGAGTCCCGGAAATACATTTCCATCATGTATTCCGCCGAATAACCTGCACCGCCCATCACCTGCAGCCCCATGTCCGCACATTTGAAATTGGCGTCCGAGGAAATAATCTTGGCAAACGAAGTTTCGCGCACCGCATTTTCGCCCGCATCAAGCAGATCCGCGACCCGGTAGGTCGCCTGACGCGATGTTTCCGCTGCCATCAGCATATCAACCAGTTTGTGCTGGATAACCTGAAACTTGGAAATCGGTTGGTCAAACTGAATCCGATCCTTGGCGTAATCGGCAGCATAGTCGGTAATCCGGTAACAATGCCCGGTCGAGATTGCAGACAGTACCAAACGCTCGACGTTCAGGCACTTCATCATACTTTTCCACGCCCCGCCTTCTTCTCCGATCAGGTTTTTGACAGGAACGCGCACATTATCAAACGTCACCTCATTGGCATGCGTCGTGCGTCGGCCCAGCATTTTGAGCGGGCGGATCGTCACACCGGGGGCTTTGGCGTCGACCAAAATAACGCTCATCCCCTTGTGGCGGGCGGCTTTGGGATCGTTCTTGGTGACAACAACCAGCTTGTCGGCCACATGGGCACAGGTGATCCATACCTTTTGGCCGTTAATCACATAATCGTCGCCATCACGGATCGCCGTGGTCTTGATCCCGGCCACATCTGAACCTGTCCCCGGCTCTGACATTGCCAGCGAAATTTTGGTTTTTCCGCTGATGATCTGGGGCAGAATTTCCTTTTTCATCTCTTCGCTGCCGGAATTAACGATATGCATGCCGCCGTAGATAACCGTGGTCATGAAACCCTGCGCAACACCGGTATAGTAGTAACCCAGCGTTTCCACGAAGGCGGCCAGATCGTTGTGGCTTGCGCCCATCCCACCGTATTCTTCCGGGTAGAACAGCCCCATATAACCGGCCTCTGCCAGCGCATCATAAGCCGCATGGGGAAATTCACGTTTTTCATCCATCTCGCGGATGTTTTCAAACGGCAGCGCCTTGTTCAGCAGGTCCAAGGTGCTGGCGCGGATCATTTTCTGATCTTCTGTCAGCCCGGCGAGATTGATAAATTCCATGAGGTAATTCCTATAATGATTTTAAGATGCGTCGGCCAAACGGGATTTGACCAGCGTTGTCATAAGGCCGGTCTGAACCACATCGCCGTCCTGATTAAGCAAATCCATCCGGCGGACCAGAACGCCGCGGTCTGGCTTTGTGCTACTGATGCGAGCGGTTACAACCGTTGTGCGCAGCGTTACCGTATCGCCAATAAAAACCGGTTTGACGAATTTCCATTCATCAATCCCAAGGGCGGCGATGGCAGTTCCATCCAACTGGCCGATCCGCGCGCTTAGCCCGGTGCAAACCGACAGGCAAAGCGTGCCATGCGCCAGACGTTGACCAATGGGTGTTTTCTTTGCGTGTTCGGCATCGGTGTGCATCGGGTTGGTGTCGCCCGAAATCCACGAATAGGTGACAACCTCGGTCTCGGTGATTGTGCGGCCGGGACTGTGATCCACCTGCCCCACTTCAAAGTCATCAATATATTTTCCGGCCATGAGGCGCTCCTTATGCTTTAGTCGTTTTTTGAAATCTTGAATGTGCCTAAGCCACCGCTGGCCTGCAGTGCCGCGATCTGCTCTGCGTCATAGCCCAAATTTTCCTGAAGAATTTCGCGCGTGTGCTGGCCAATCAACGGTGCCGCCACCGGATCGACGATCGGGGTTTCGGAAAAACGGATCGGAAGGGCAATGTTTGGTATTGCGCCCGCCGTTGGGTGCGGAATGCGGCTAACAATCCCGCTTTCGCGTGTCACGTCGGAATGAAACGCCTCTGGCAGGGTGCGCATCTCGCCGGCCGGAACGCTGGCCTCGCGTAGTTTCACTTCCCAATAGGACCATGTTTCTTTGCCAAACGCCTCTTGCAGGATATCGAACATCTCGTCGCGCCGCTCAAGGCGCCCTTTGCGGTCCTGCAAACCGGGGTCTTCGGCCACATCCGGGCGGCCAATTACCTGAAAAATCCGTTGGAAAATTACGGTATTTGAAGATGACACAAAAAACGCGGAATCGCTGGTGTGGAAAAGGGCTGTTGGTGCGGTATCATTGCTGGAATTTCCGACGCGGGATGGCTCAATTCCGTTCATCAGGTATTGCATCGCCCCATAGCCCAGCATGTTCAGCGAGGTTTCATACAAAGACACGTCAATTCGTTGCCCGCTGCCACCGCGTTCGCGTTTGAACAAGGCGGCGATGATCGCGTTGGACGCCATCAAAGCAGTGGACGTATCCATAACAACCGGCTGCACGCGGATGCCGTCGCGGTCGGGAAAACCATTGAATGACATGAACCCGCTTTCGGCCTGAACAACCGTGTCAAAGCCCATCCTGTCGGCAAAAGGCCCTGTGCGCCCATAGGCTGAAATCGAACAGTAAATCAGTTTGTCGTTGACCTTTTTCAGATCATCATAGGACAGCCCCAACCGCTCCATCACCCCTGTCGAAAAGTTTTCAACGACGACGTCGGCAGATTTGACAAGGTCGTGAACCACCGCAATGCCTTCTTTGCTTTTCAGGTTCAGAACAATGCTTTTCTTATTTCGGTTCGCCCAAAGAAACGGGCTGCCCTGACCATCCAGAAACGGATCATTTGGTGGAAAGGCGCGTATATCGTCACCTTTGGCCGCCTCAATCTTAATGATTTCCGCCCCCATATCGCCCAGCACCATTGTGCAGAACGGGCCCGCCACGAAATGGGAAAAATCTACGATTTTAACGCCAGCCAAGGGACCGTCAGAGTCGGTGTCATTTTTGGTATATTCAGGGAATGCAGATATCGGTCGGTCAGGTTGCGCTGTCATATTGTTTTCCTCGAAACACTTTCCACAATGCCCGTATCTACATTCGTAGATCGAGCCATCGGATCAGTGCATATCTCCCTAATTCGGTAACAATTCGTGGAATGCCTCCACACCCAAATACTCTGTTGTCGCAAATTACGGGATTATTTATTTTTTTTCAATGTTGAAAATGCATTGTCAAAAGTTGACTGTATAATCATGCGCACGAGCGATACCTCCACAATAGGGATCGTTTAAGGTCGCAAAAGAAACGGCAGACGGCCCTTGCCGGGACTAGCAAACTGAAGGTAGGCCATTCGGGTAAGGGTTCTGG
>JAHRVD010000310.1 GCA_019090845.1 Marinosulfonomonas sp. | reverse complement strand
TCCAGTGCGGCCAGTTTGGCGCGCAGCGCCGCGCCGAATTCGCCCAGATCATCCGCAGCAACGTCATGCTTTCGCGCCAGTGCCCGAATGGCAAACAATCGCTCTTCGGCTTGTTCAAGATCATGGGCATCAAACGACATGGCCGCGACTGCCGACTGAACGCCCTGCTCGGCAATTGCCAGTTCATTGGCGGCGCGCGCAATGGCTGCCAGCGGTTCGTCAAGCTGCCCTTCGGCCTTGCCTGCAACGTCTTCCAACCAGCGCAATGCATCGGCAAGATTACCCTCGGCCCCGTCGCTTCCCAACGCAACCAGCGCCTTGGCAATATCATCGCCAATCCGCTCTGCCGCCTGCATCAGGCGGCGTTTTTCATCCAGTGCACCCTCTTCACCCGGTTGCGGATCAAGCCCGTCCAGCTCGGCCACAGCATGGCGCAAAAAATCTTCTTCCTGGCGCACCGCATCAAGGGACGTTTGCGCGTCTTTCAGGGCCTTGCGCGCCGCATGAACATCGCGCCACGCCTTGCGAGCAGCATCAACATCGCGCCCTAAGCCGCTAAAATCATCCAACAATCTGCGATGTGCGCGCACATCCAGCAGGCCCCGGTCATCCTGCTGGCCGTGCAATTCAACCAACAATTCAGACAGCTGACGCAGCACCTCGCCGCTAACACGACGATCATTGACCCAAGCTGTCTTACGCCCGTCGCTGGTATTCACCCGTCGAAGAATCAATTCGTCATCAACCGGCAGGCCAGCGTCTGCCAGAACACCCCGCGCGGGATGGTTTTCATCCAGATCAAAAACCGCCAGAACCTCGCCTTGCGCGGCCCCTTTGCGCACCAGTTCGGCCCGTCCACGCCAGCCAAGAACAAACCCGAGCGAATCAAGCAAAATTGATTTACCGGCACCGGTTTCCCCTGTCAGAACATTCAGGCCCGGCTGAAATTCCAGTTGCAAATGGTCGATAATCAGAAGGTCACGAATGTCGAGGCTGCGCAGCATCGCCCGTCCCCCGGATCAGAGCCATTTACCCTGGACCACCTGCCGGTAGACCCGTGCCAGCCAGCCAGACCCCTTGGCCTCGGGCTTTAAGCCGCGCCCGGTCAGCAGCGCATAGCTTTCTTCGTAGTATTCGGAGGAACGGAAATTATGCCCCAGAATGGCGGCCGCGGTCTGTGCCTGTTCATCAAGACCAAGCGACAGGTAGCTTTCTACCAGACGGTGCAGCGCCTCGGGCGTTTGCGACGTTGTTTGGAAATCTTCGACCACAACGCGGAACCGGTTGATCGCGGCAGTATAATGGCCCTTTTTTAAGTAGAAACGGCCAATTTCCATTTCTTTGGCAGCCAGATGGTTAAACGCCAAATCAAACTTCAGCGTTGCAGAGCGGGCATAGTCACTGTCTGGATATTGCTCGATCACCTTACGCAAAGCCTGTAGCGCCTGAAACGTCAGCCCCTGATCGCGGCCCACATCGTCAATCTGATCATAATAGCTAAGGGCCATCAGATACTGCGCCCAGGGCGCGTCTTCTTCAGCGGGATAAAAATCAAGGTAGCGCTGCGCAGTCGCGCGGCTGTTGGGGTAATCCTTGTCGCGATGATAGGAAAATGCCTGCATTACCAAGGCCCGCTTCGCCAATTCAGAATACGGGTAAAGACGCTCAATCTCGCTGAAATACTTCACCGCATCATCGGGGCGCTTTCGTTCCAGTTCATATTCGCCGCGGGCAAAAATATCCTGTGCTGAATAATTTTCAAGCGATAGGTCACCCACGGGGCCATCGCTGCGGTTACACGAAGCAACCACCGCCAGCATGCAAAACACGCCAATCCATTTATTGACAAACCTGGCATTTGCCATCGCGCCGTCACCCCATCAGATTACCAGCAGCCGTTGCGACCGCTTAGTGCTGAGCTTCGTCCTAGCACAGAAAATTCCTGTGCAAAACGCCTTTGAAAAGGTTTTTGGAATAGGATCAAGCAGCTGCAGGAATGTCGGACCGGCGCACACCTACGCCCGGCAGGCGCAAGGCTGTATCTTCGTCGCACAGCACCATCTCGAATGCGTCCGGGCGGGCGAACAATTCGCGCAGCAATTTGTTGGTCAATGCATGGCCTGCGCGATAGCCCGAATACGATGCCAGCAAGGGTGCACCAGACAACGCAAGATCGCCAAGCGCGTCCAGCATTTTATGGCGCACGGCCTCATCCTGATAACGCATTCCACCCGGCGTCATCACAGACGCACCATCAACCACGACCGCATTGGCAAGTGTTCCGCCAAGAGCCAAACCGTTTTCGCGCATCGCCTCGATATCACTTTGGCGGCAAAAGGTCCGGCTGTTGCAAAGTTCTTTTACAAAGGCACCATTGGCCATATTCAGGCATTTTTCCTGCTGGCCAATGGCCGCATCTTCAAACTGGATGTGAAAACTGATTTCGAAAACATCGGATGGGGACAGGCGGGCAACAGCCTCGCCGTCGCGCACTTCGATTTCTTTTAGCACCCGGATCGCACGGACCGGCGCACTGAGTTCCTGAACACCGCGATTAAGAATACCCATAACGAATTCAGCGGCGCTGCCATCCAGTATCGGCACTTCCGGTCCGTCGATTTCAATTAGCGCGTTGTGAATGCCACAGCCAGCAAGCGCGGCCATGATGTGTTCTATGGTGGAAACCTGAACGCCGGAAGAGTTTTCAATTTTGGTGCACAGGCGACCCTTTTGGACTACATCCCATCTGGCCGGGACCAATGCGTCGCGATCGTGAATGTCGGTCCGGCGAAACCAGACACCATATTCTACCGAGGCGGGCTGAATCGTCACCGTCGCCGGAACGCCGGAATGTAAACCTTTGCCGGCAAAAGATACCGAAGATCTGATCGTCGTTTGCAAAACTCACCTCAAAATTACAGCCCGCGACATTAACGCAGACAAACCCCAAATTTTGCGTAACTTTCGGTGGACCGATGCTCAACTCAAACTTTGTAACGGACTGAAACATAGGCGTGGGAAATACGCGGGTTCCCGCCAACGGCCGGGGAAGGTCTGATATAATATTGATAATAAACAAAAAAAGGGTCGGACGAACCGACCCTCTTGTTTTCAAGATGTGACCGGAACTTAGTTGGCCTGACGCCGCAGGAACGCCGGAATTTCAATTCGTTCCTGTTCCGGGTCCAGATCGGGCTCTTCATCCACTGCCCGAATCTGCGGTTCCTGACGGGCAGCAGGCGCGCTAGGTTGCGCCGAAGTTTCGCCCTGTTGGCCAGTCATCCGGTTGATCAGAGAGTTAATTCCAAATCTCGGTTTGTCACTGGTTGCCGTTGGTTGTGGGCTTGCGGCGGGGCGTTCCATCTTGCGATGTGGTACTTTTTGAACCGCTGCCTGCAGGCGCGCCATTGCTTCGGGTGATGGCGTACCGGCCGACGCTGCTTGTGGGGCCACAAATTCTTCGGCAACCGGAGCTGCTTGTGGCTGATAGGCCGGTGGTGGCAGATCGTCTTGGATCGGCTGGAATGCCGGCTCGGCAACTTCCGACTGTGCTTCAAACTCCTGAAAAAGGTTTGGTTCTTCTGGAGCGGCCGTTGCCGGCTCGCTCATCGAAAAAGTTGCAACGGCGGCCTCGGCGGCTGCGGGCTGTTCAATCTCTGCGGCGGTATCCAGCGGTGCTGCCATGCGGCGGCGCGGGACAGGAACCTCGGCCACAGATTCAGCCACGTCGATGCCAGTCGCCACAACGCTAACGCGCATGACCCCGTCCATGCCCGTATCAAGTGTCGAGCCGACGATGATGTTTGCGTCCTGATCCACTTCTTCGCGAATACGGTTTGCAGCTTCATCCAGTTCAAATAGGGTCAGATCGGCGCTGCCGGTGATGTTGATCAACACGCCTTTTGCTCCGCGCAGGCTAATCTCATCCAGCAGTGGGTTGGCGATGGCTTTTTCAGCGGCCTGAATAGCGCGATCTTCGCCGGTGCCTTCGCCGGTGCCCATCATTGCTTTGCCCATCTCGTCCATCACCGCGCGAACGTCGGCAAAGTCAAGGTTGATAAGGCCGGGGCGCACCATCAGATCGGTCACCCCTTTGACACCTTGGTAGAGCACATCATCGGCCAGCGAGAATGCTTCGGTAAAGGTGGTGTTTTCATTGGCCAGACGGAACAGGTTCTGGTTGGGAATAATAATTAGCGTATCGACCATTTTCTGAAGCGTATCAACGCCGTCTTCGGCCTGCCTCATCCGTTTGGCGCCTTCAAACTGAAATGGCTTGGTAACAACGCCAACCGTCAGAACCCCAAGTTCGCGCGCGGCCTGTGCGATGATCGGTGCAGCGCCGGTTCCGGTGCCCCCGCCCATGCCGGCCGTGATGAAGCACATATGCGCGCCTGCCAACTGGTCTACGATTTCTTCGATGGTCTCTTCGGCGGCGGCAGCACCGACCGATGGATGCGCACCTGCGCCCAGACCTTCGGTGACTTTCACGCCCATCTGAATCTTGTTTGACGCGGTAGACTGTTGCAAAGCCTGAGCATCGGTATTTGCGACGACAAACTCGACTCCGTCGAGTTGCTTTTCGATCATGTTATTGACCGCATTGCCACCGGCACCACCGACGCCGAAAACTGTAATACGTGGCTTTAAATCATCCTGTTGGGGCATCATCAGGTTCAATGTCATTTTGTACCGCCTGTTTTTTTCACTGGGCCTAAATATCGGCCGGAATTAGCTACTCGGCGCCATTCTTACTGAGAGTCATCCGAGTCGTCACCCCAAAATCACAAAAATGACACAAAATATGGGGTCTATTTTGCCTCTAACAGCGGGATTTTGCCGATTTCCCGACATATTGTGTTCACCAGTTATCCTTAAACCATTTCGCCGCTCGTTTCAGGGATCGTGACGAATATCTCTCTAAAGGAATCTCAAAGTCCCACCACTCATCCTGAGGGTGTGCTGCAAATAGGCAAAGTCCGACCGACGCCGCAAAGGAAGAACCAGTTGCCGCCTGTGGCAATCCCTGCACGCGCAAAGGCCGGCCAATCCGGATTTGCTGGCCAAGTATTTTGGGTGCAAGGCTGTCCAGCCCCGGTATCTGGCTAGCGCCGCCGGTGAACACGATCTGCTGGCTTGGCAAATGTTCAAACCCGGCCGCGTCCAAACGGACCCGGACCTCTTCCAGAATTTCTTCGACCCGCGGGCGCATAATCCCGATCAGTTCGGCGCGGCTAACGCTGCGCCGGTCATGTTCCCAGTCGCCGGTGTCGCCGCCGATCTCAATCATTTCCCGGTCATCCATGCCGGTTGCAACAACACCGCCGTAGAACGTTTTAATCCGCTCAGCCGTTGCCAGCGGCACCTGCAAGCCTTTGGAAATATCAAGCGTGACGTGATCGCCCCCCATACGGACGCAATCGGTGTAAATCATGTGCTTTTTCATGAATATTGAAATGCCAGTGGTGCCACCACCAAGATCAACGCAGGCTGCACCCAATTCCTGTTCATCCTCAACCAGCGACGAAATACCCGACACATAGGCCGAAGACGCCAGCCCGGCGAGCTCCAGATCACAGCGTTTGATGCAATAAAGCAGGTTTTGCACAACCATACTGTCAACCGTCAGCATGTGCATATCTGCCGCCAGCCGGTTGCCGATCTGTCCGCGCGGGTCACCAAGGCCAGAGCGGTGGTCTAACGCAAAATTTATCGGATGCGCGTGCAATACTTCACGCCCCTCGCCGATATCAGGCACATCACATGCGGCCAAAACCCGGCTTACGTCCTGCTCGCTGACAACGCTGTCGACCAGATTGACCTCACCCGCCAATCCATAGGATCGCGGCCCGGCACCTGAAAAACTGGCAATCACATGGTCAACGCGCACATTGGCCATTTTCTGGGCCGCCTGAACGGCCGTGCGAATGGCCCGCTCGGTTTCCTGCATCACGTCGATTTCGCCGAATTTAACACCACGCGAACGGGTCGTCGCCGCACCAATCACCCGGAACGAAGATTGCCCGGCCATCGAACCGATGCCGTCCACCTCGCGAAAACTGTCCGGCCCGTCAAAACGCAGCACCAGACAGGCGATTTTTGAGGTTCCGATATCCAAAATGGCAATCACACCGCGCTGCATCGCAGCCTTGCGCATGTTTCGCATGCCCCGTTGGGTGGAATAGAGATCGTTCATTCGCGGTATGCTCCAGGGTGTGCCGCCCGAATGCGGCGCATTTCTGCAATTGCGGGGCGTCCCATGCGCAGCGTAGGACGGTTCTGATTTCTCATATCGACAACGATAATATCGCGCTCAAGCAGGTCGCGCGCCTGAACCAGCGCCATCACCTGCTCAAATGCCGGTATCGGGTTTTGATCGGGAAGCAAAATTCGCTGTTCGCGATCCAGCACAACATCCCAGCGGCGGCTGCCAATCCGAACCAAACCGCGCACCCGGCCACGCACCGGCTCGGCTGCGGCCAGCAATGCCAGTGCCTCGGGCACATGCTTTTCAGCACCCTCACCGGCCAGCAAAGGCAGGTCGGCGCGCTCCAGCCGCGAGGATATCACCGCCACCCGGTGACCAACGGCATCAAGCAATTCAAGGTCCTGCCCGACGCGCCAGACCGCGGCGGGTGTGCGCTCGATTATTTGAACCTGCAAAATCCCACCGGCCCGAATACGCACATCGACCCGCTCAACTGCGTCCAGTTCGGCAATTCGGTCGTGGATGCCGGGCAAGTCCAGATCAAACGAGCTGACCGGGAAATCAACGGGCACAATTTCGCGGATATCATCGCCAATGGACGGCGTCGCGCCGTCAATTGCCATCAGTTTGACCATGAACTCTGGCCGTTCCTCGATCGAGCGGCGCAGCTCTGCGAATTTTCCATACACGGCTTCACGGTTTTCAGGCTGGCTGAAATAGCCGCCAATCAGGCCAACAACCAAAGCGACCGGCAGGCCCGCCCGCATGAATATGCGAAATACCGGCGTCAGCCACAGGCGTTGCAGACGGTAGGCAACACGCGACGGGGCCGGATCACGGCGTGACGGTTTCAGCGGTTGCATGACGCGTCCTCTACCATCCATTTGCAAAATTCGGGAAATGAGATGCCACAATGGGCCGCCTGTTCGGGCGACAGCGATGTTGGCGTCATGCCGGGCTGCGTGTTGGTTTCCAGCAGGATCAGCCCATCCAGCCCGCGTGTTTCGTCCCATCTGAAATCGGTGCGGCTGACACCGCGACAGCCAAGCGTGCGATGTGCACGCTGCGCAAAATCCAGACAAGCCTCGGTGATTTCGTCAGGAATATCGGCGGGGATAACATGACGCGAGCCACCTTCCTCGTATTTCGCATGATAATCATACCAGCCGTCGGTCAGGATATCGGTAACGCCAAGTGTGCGCTCACCCATCACCGTTGTCGTCAGCTCGCGCCCCGGGGCATAGGTTTCGACCATCACCTGATCGGGCATTTCGCGCGCCATCCTAGGCGGCCCGTTAGCGGTTTCATGCACAATATAAACGCCAACCGAAGATCCTTCGTTGTTGGGTTTAACCACATAGGGCGGCTCCATCACATGAGCGGCCTCAACCGCATCACGATCCGCGATCACACTATTCACAAACGGCAGACCCTCGTCCGCATAGGCCAGCTTGCAACGCTGTTTATCCATCGCCAAAGCCGAGGCCAGAACCCCCGAGTGCGTATATGGAATTTGCAGCCATTCCAGCATGCCCTGAACACATCCATCTTCGCCCCACCGCCCGTGAAGCGCGTTGAAAGCCACCGTTGGCTTGATGTCGTTCAGGCGTGTGGCAAGGTCGCGATCCGCGTCCACCGTTACCACCTTATATCCCGCGTCCCGCAAGGCGGC
>JAHRVD010000309.1 GCA_019090845.1 Marinosulfonomonas sp. | reverse complement strand
TGGCGTGCAATTCGGATCAGTTCAAACAATAGGCAGAGCAAGTCACGATAGTCTTCAGGCTTCCAGTTGGGTCCCTTGAACACTTTTCCCATATCTTTAAGCGTGTGTTTGATGGCCGGAACATCATTGCTAATGACAAAAGCACCGGCTGCTGCACCGCCAATCATTGTGAATTCGTACGGCGCCGATTTCAGAATAATTGCCATTTTGCCGCCAGCGGCAAGATAGCCACCAAACACCATCACAAAGATCAGGACAATCCCAACAATTCCAACCACCTGATGCTCCGCCGTTCTAAGTTATTTGAGTTGGCCCAAGCTTGCAGATTGAAGTTAATAAATCTGGAACTTCAGTCATTCGGTCGCAATATTTGCATTTCGCCCTGCAAGAATCACGCTGATCGAATAGGCGGTTTTTGGTGCCAGACCGGCCATGATCTGTGCCGCAGCATCCGGGCGCATCCGACCTACAAATCCTGCTGCGAAATTCGGGTTCATTTCTTCAAATAGGGTCGCTGCATCGTTGGGTTTCATATTCTCATAGACAGCCGTCAACCGGGCCAAATCGGATTCGGCTGCCGTTTCCGACGTTGCAATCGTTGCCGCCAGTTTTTCTTCTGCCAGAGTCAATGCAATAAGGTTTTTTTGGATCTGGTCCCTGGCCAAAGACAATGAGACTTCTCTTTCTTCGAGCTGTCGCTGTCTGTCGTTCAGATCGGCGTCGCGGACACGCAATACCGCCAGTATTTTGGTAATCGATTCTGATGTCTCACATTGCAGCGGGTCGATTTCCGAGGGCACTTCCGCAGCTAATTCTGCAACCTCTTTCGCAATGGCTTGCCCCACACCCCCGCCTAAACGGGTCAGAGCAGACAGGCCGAACATCACAGCAATAATTAGCAAGGCCCCCCGATCCGACGACCATTTTCTAACCGGCATTTTGTATTTCTTCATTCCGCAGCCTCCGCGATCTGATTTCGCCGACTCAGGAATAGGGCTTCGGTTTGTTCCTGTTGCACCTGTTCCTGTGCCTCGGGTTCTGCTGGTTCCGGCTCCAGTTCAGGCTCGGGTGCAGACGCGAAAACTGGCTCGGGCAAATCGTGCATAGACGCGACCAATAGTTCCAGTTGGCGTGCGGCCCCTTCTGCACGGCCGGTCAATTGGCTTAATGATTGTGCCGACCCGACTGCAGATTGCTGCGCGGATTGAAGCGCTTTAGTCATATCATCGACCTGCACTGAAAGCACTGCAATTGCGCCACCCACGCCTTTTTCAAGGTCGGTGAACCTGCGCAATCGGCGCGACAGAACAACACAATACCCGGCAGCAGCCAATGCGCCCGCAAGCAACAATATATCCGCAATAAATTCCATCAAGTTCACCTAGTTCAAAACAAATTCCATGATCAGCAAGTCGCTAACCCGCCCGCCGCCAGTCACCACCTGAACACGACGTAGCATCTGCGCCCGCAAACGCACCAACGCAGTTCGTTGTTCCAGTTCTGACGTTTCCACGGCACGCAGGTAACCGTTAAGGACATCGACAATACGAGGCAAAAGTTCGGTCACTTCCTGTTCAGCAGAGCTGCGAACTTCCAACTGCGCTTGAAAGCGAAGATGCTGTGCTCGGCCATTCGCGCCCATATTGATTACCAGCGGCGGTATCGGGACAAACGCAATGTCGGGCAGCGGGCTGCCCTGTGTATCGTCGTCATGCCCGGAGGTTGCATGATCGGCGGGCGCAAGAATCAACCCGGACCAAACCGCATAAAAGCCAGCGCCACCCAAAATTGCAGCAAGCAATACACCTATCAAAAGCGGCTTCTTTGACCGCTTCTTTGGTGCTTCTTCATCTATATCGACAGTTTCGGCCATATCACTTCAGGTTTTTCTGGTTCCGGACCTCTATATCCCAAGGTTGGCTAACCGATTGTTAAGGCTGTTCGATCAAGACTTACAAAGTCGATTGCGGGCAGAAGCCCAAAGAATAGGAAATATCAATTGCAACAACTGGTTTCGCTATGGATCGGGTTAGACGGACGGCGGCGCGTTTTGATTTTGGTCAGCACCGCCCTGATGTTTACAGCTGTCCTGGTCATGTCTCGCATGGCGGCCTCTCCTTCACTGTCACTGCTGTACTCAGGTTTGGAACCGGAAACCGCTGGCGAGGTTGTGTTGGCTCTGGAACAGCGTGCCGTTTCGTTCGAAGTCAGGGGTAGTTCGATTTTTGTATCGGCACGCGATCGCGATGAGCTGCGGATGACACTGGCGTCAGAAGGGCTGCCAACTGCTAGCGGCCAAGGGTATGAACTTCTTGATTCTCTGACCGGCTTTGGCACAACAGCGCAAATGTTTGATGCCGCATACTGGCGCGCGAAAGAGGGCGAGCTTGCCCGCACAATCGTATCCAGCCCCATGATTCGGTCTGCGCGTGTTCATATATCCAATTCCACATCGCAACCATTTCGCCGCGCCACAAGTTCGTCAGCCTCGGTTAGCGTCACCGCAGCTTCGGGCAAATTGTCGACGTCACACGCAAAGGCTTTGCGGTATCTTGTGGCATCCGCCGTGGCCGGGCTGACGCCGGAAAATGTGTCAGTCATAGACGGGCAAACCGGCACTGTGCTGACAGATGATGACCAACAGTCCACCGGCACTGGCAATGATCGGGCGGCGGGGATGAAACGCAATGTTGAACGCTTGCTGGAAGCACGTGTTGGGCAAGGCAACGCTGTCGTCGAAGTGTATGTCGAAACCAGTTCCGAACGTGAAGCAATTACAGAACGCCGTTTTGACCCCGACAGCCGTGTTGCAATTAGCACCGAGACAGAAGAGCACTCAACAAATTCAAATGACACCCGGGGTGGTGCAGTGACGGTCGCCAGCAACTTGCCCGAGGGGGACGGCGCCGGCGGTGACAACAAGTCTTCCAGCCAAAACACAGAGACCCGGGAACGAGTAAATTTCGAAGTCTCAGAAACCACCCGCGAGATTCTGCGAACCCCCGGAATAATAAAACGCGTATCGACGGCCGTTTTGCTTGATGGCGTTCTGGAAACCGATGCCACCACGGGCGCCACCACTTGGGTGCCGCGCAGTGACGAAGAAATGGCAACACTTGAAGAATTGGTTGCGTCAGCCGTCGGGTTTGATCCGGATCGGGGGGACACTCTGACATTGAAGTCACTTCAATTCGAACCGGTGCAGGTAGCAGGGTCGGTCGCGGCCGCGTCGTTGTTCCAGAAACTCAATCTTGATGTGATGCAACTTATTCAGGCCATAGTCCTGGCCGTCGTTTCGATTGTTTTGGGTCTTTTCGTGATCCGACCAATTGTTGTTCGCAGCACTCCGTCGGCGTTGCCCGGTCCAGCATTTTCCGCAGCCAGCGCAGCGGCGATACCAACTAGCCAGATCAGTGGATCAACAGTTGTGAATTCCGGCGGGCAAGCCCCGGTGCAGGCATTGACCGGCGAAATTGACCATTCCAAATTCAGTTTGCCCACCCAGTTAAGCGCCCCTAACCGGGCACCCCCAGCAAATGGTGGTCTGCAGTTGGGCACCACTTCGAACGCACCGGCCGAGGTGCCAGTCAACCCGGTCGACCGACTACGCCAAATGATCGAGGACCGGCAGGATGAGTCCGTTGAACTATTGAAATCATGGATCGAAGACGGCGAGGAACACGTATGATGACACAAGTAATTTTGTTAGAAGATTTTGGTTCTGGCGCTTCATTTTCTCCTTCCGAGAGTCTGTGGCCGGATGAAAATGGGCAAAACACAAACAACAATGCTGCAAAAACAGAAGCGTTTGAGCAAGGGTATAAGGCTGGCTGGGACGACGCGGTTCAAGCCGACGCCGAGAACCACGAACGCATCAGTGCAGAATTTTCGCGCAATCTTCAGGACCTAGGGTTCACCTTTCATGAAGCCAAAATGCATGTGCTAAAAACTCTCGACAAATTTCTAGCACAAGTTCTTGAAACGCTTCTTCCTGATGTTGTGGCTCAAACGATGGGGCATCGGATAATAGAAGAACTCAAACCGATGGCACAGGATGTCGCCGAAACACCGATTCAGGTTATCGTGCATCCGGCCACCCGTCCGGCATTAGAGCCCTTGCTCGCAGAAGCATCCAGCATGCAACTGGAAATCATTGATGAGCCCAGTTTGGGCATGGGCCAAGTAAGCCTAAAGGCGGCCAAATCAGAAAAAATTATTGATATGCAGGCTGTATTGCAAAGCATCTCTTCCGGCGTTGAGACAATGCAATCCATCAACACCGAGGAATCTCGCTATGGATGATACAGATAACGCCAGCGTCAGCACAAATAGTGCGCAGCCAGCGGAAAGCCCCTTTGGTCAGGTTCCGGTCGAGATTGCAATTTCGGTCGGCCGCGCACATCCGCTGGTAAGCGATCTATTGAAACTGCAGTTGAATTCTGTATTGCCGCTCGACCAGCGGATTGAAGACCCAGTGGACCTTTTCGTCGGCGACAGACTAATTGCGCGCGGTGAATTGCTGGAAATGGATGGCGACATGGCAGGTCGGTTGGCAGTGCGCCTGACCGAAATTGCCGAATTCAAAAACGGGCTATAGGAAACATGTCCCGGTCCCGCCTGATTTGGTCCCTATCGACATTATTTAGTGCGTTGTTGTTTGCCAGTTCGCTCAACGCTCAATCGCTTTCGATAACTTTGGACGAGGGCGGGTCTTTGGCGCAAACCAGTATCCAGCTATTGGTCCTGATCACTGTGCTCAGCCTGGTACCCGGTCTGGCCGTCATGATTACCTGTTTTCCATTTGTCGTCACCGTTTTATCCATTCTAAGACAGGCTATTGGCCTGCAACAGTCACCACCAAATATGCTGATCGTCAGCCTAGCACTGTTCCTTTCATATTTCGTTATGGAACCGGTGTTTAGCCTTGCCTGGGATCGCGGCCTTTCGCCCTATATCGCCGAACAGATTGACCTGTCTTCGGCCATCACAGAAACTCTGGCACCGTTCAGAGAATTTATGGCCGCTCGTACGGACCCGGGGACATTCAGCGAATTGTCCGATCTACGTCCGGAAGGCGAAGGCCTTGACAGCCAACTTTCGCCCAATGCTCCTTTGTCGGTCCTCATCCCCTCGTTTTTGCTTAGCGAAATCGAGCGTGCATTTCAGATTGGGTTTCTAATATTTTTGCCGTTCCTGATCATTGATCTCGTCGTTGCGGCAGTTCTTATGTCAATGGGCATGATGATGGTTCCTCCGGCCATGGTTGCCCTGCCCTTCAAGCTTGCATTTTTTGTAGTCGCCGACGGCTGGACGTTGATTTCAAGCGCACTGGTCCGGGGCTACCTCTAGGCAAGTGCGGCAACGCACAATGCCAAATTTAGACTCGCCGTTCAGCGAACAATGAATTCGGCATGCAAAGCACCGGCGGCTTTGATACTTTTGAGAATATCAATCATGTCACGCGGCGAAACGCCCAGAGCATTTAGGCCCGAGACGACCTCTGACAGTGATGTGCCTTCTGCAACTTCGGCAAGTGCAATACCTGGATCTTCATCCAGCACGGCACTGGTGCGCGGAACCACAATTGTTTCGCCCTGAGAAAATGGATTTGGCTGAACAGCGATCGGCTCTTCTTGGATCCGAAGGGTCAAGTTCCCTTGTGAAACTGCAACCCGCGAAATCCGAACATCTTCTCCGATCACAATTGTACCGGAATGTTGGTCCACGACCACACGTGCTTTTCGCTGCGGCTCAACGAGAATATTCTCAACCTGGACCAGAGCATGCGCCGGCGAAATTTTCCTTGTTGCGGCTATATCCAGTTGAACCGTGCCAGCATCCAACATACGCGATACAACCCGGCCAAAGGACTTGTTAATCGCGTTTTCTATCTTTTGGGCGGTTGTGAAATCAGGTGTGCGCAACGCCAACCGAATGGATTTAAGCTGCGAAAACTCAAACTCTATTTCGCGCTCGACCCTTGCCCCAGATGGAATAACGCCGGAAGTTGGGACGCCTTGCACGACACTGGCACCATCACCCTCTGCAGATGCGCCACCAGCGATAATCGTGCCCTGCCCCACCGCATAAATTTGGCCGTCCGCTGCATTCAGCGGCGTCATAACCAGCGTTCCACCCATTAGACTTTTTGCATCACCGATCGCAGAAACGGTGATATCAATTTTGCTACCGGCGCGGGAAAACGGCGGTAGTTCGGCGGTTACGAAAACTGCTGCAACATTCTTGGGCCGGAATTGCTCGCCAGTGATGTTGACGCCCAAGCGTTCAAGGATATTTGACATAATTTCTTCGGTGAATGGCGCATTTCGAATTCCGTCACCTGTTCCATTCAAACCAACGACCAAGCCGTAGCCAACCAGATCGTTCCCACGCACACCATCAAATTCTACAAGGTCCTTGATACGTACTGGTCCTGCATTCGCTATACTGCAGAAAATGAAAAACAGCAGCCCAGGCAGCATCAGGTTCTTCATCTTAGAAACTCCATCAAAGAAAGCCGGGAAAGCCGGGCCGTGACTGTATAAAATGTCTCGAGTTGAGTCCGCACTGCTTCCAGTTCTGTGGCCGTTTCAAACGGATCCACGGCAGTCAATTCTGTTCTGGCAAGTTCCAACGAGTGTTTCTGCGCCGCGTTTTTGGCGGCAACATCATGAATTCTGGATTCAGCTGATCCTATTTCCGCTCGCAGCGCCGAAAGATCAAAATCCGACGTTAATAATTGTTCTCCTGCAGTTCTGGTCAGAGCTGCTTGTTCGGCAATATCGCCGCTTAGCGCCCCTTCGCCAATCAGCGCAGTCATTGCAAACCCCTTCAGAATGTCCCGAACCTCACTATCGGCCGCAGATACGGTAATGCTTACGGTGTCAGTTGACGATATTCGAACCGGCGCAAGGGGCAGGTTCGACCCTGTGTATCCAACTGTTTCAAACCCGCCGCCGGGATCATCGAACCATGCAGAGACAACACTTTCGACCCCAGCGGCCGTTGTTTCGGCCGCAATGGCTACCTGAAGCGATGCCAACATAGTATCTGAAGTCGCCAATGGGCTCGTGTCGGTCGCCATTCCCGAGAATGCATAACGATCTGCAGTACGCACATTAAAACTTGCGATAACCGCCTCGAACTTGGATTTTCCATCGACTGCGGTTGACTGAATTACCATGGGGCTTTCCGAACTGCTCGCCATGAGCAGAGCCGAGCCGAGCTTGCCAGAGCTATTTTGAACAACTTCCAGCGATGCTTGCATCGTTTCGGCCAACAAAGCGACTTCGGTGGTAGCCGTGGAATATGCCCTGCCGACTTGCAAAGCGTGTTCCAGACTTGCGAGCGACAGCAAATCTCCGGTAACTAAAGAAGAGTTATCCTGCCTTTGACCGCTCGACAGTTCTTGGGACAAGCGAAGCAAATCCGTTTTCAGTTGAACATTATGGTGCCGGTTCTGAAAACTAACTGCCAGATCGCCAATTGATACATTGTTCATGAGTTAAATCCCGAGCAAAGTTTGAATCATGTCGTCGACGGTCGAAATTACCCGCGCATTTGCTGAATAGGCTCGTTCGATGAGCAAAAGCTGTTGCATTTCCTGATCCGTATCAACGCCGCTGCGCAGCTCAATAGTTTTAAGGGCATCATGCTTTGCAGACGCAAAGCTTTGGTTTGCCTCGGCACCGCGCAATTTTCCGTTCACGTGAGAAATAAAATCACCCGCCAGCCCGACCGCGGACCGGGCCGCGCCCGAGAAGCCACCCGACGCCGGGATTTTTGGGGCTTCCAAGGCATCGACTAGGTTCTGTATGATTGATGCGTTGCCAACTGGTCCCGGCACGGATGCGCCCAACCCATCGCGCAAAAGCCGAATTTCGCCACCAGCGGTTGGGTCAACCAGAGCATTGATTTTCAGTCGTCCCGACAGGCCCAGTTCATTTGCGACATTAAGGACGCCACCCGCATCGGTAAACAATCCGGGCGATCCAAGGGCAAGTGTCGGATCTACCAATGGATCTTCAAATCGTTCAACGAGATCGCGCGCGACTGCATCAAGTTGTGATTGCGCAGTCGTCGCATAGTCGTCTCGAACCGCAAACAGTTCGATCAGGCTGCCGCCTGACAACGGTCCGTTGTCAGTGGTTGAAATTGATTGCCCGTTGATCAGCAATCCGGAAAGCGCGCCCGAAGCCTGAGTCATCTGTGGCACTATTACACCAACCGTGGTGAATGATATTTCAGCAGGTCTACCGTCAAGTAAAATTGCGCCGCCGGGCGTGTATAGGGCGACTTGGCCATTGTCGCGCGGCACCTCATTCAGCGGCACAAACGTGGCCACCCCATCGATCAGTTGTTGGCGTTGATCCATCAGCCCGCTGGCGTCATTTCCCGCCCCAACCTGCAGTCTTATTTCATAGTTGAGATCAGCGATCCTAACGAGGCTCTCGTTTAGAGTTTTTACTTGCTGCCCGATTTCGCGATCTGCATCCATTCTCAGGTTTTGAACCTGATCCGAGGCGCCATTTATATGATCCGACAGACCCGTAGCTGCCGTCAGAATGGCACTAAGGCGCGTATCAGAATCAGGGCGGCTGGCGGCTTCGAGCAATACCGCCTGTAGCTGCGTGGTTTTTGCTGCAAGAGATGCCGGGTCATCAGGCAATCCGATCAACATCTCGAGACGGTCAAAAAAGGCCACACCAGCTCCGGACTGACCCAACTCCGCATCGGCCAACCGGCGTTCACCTATGGTATGCTGGTCCACCGAGCGGACGACCCCTGAAACGGCGACGCCGCCGCCGTTTCCGCCAAGCGTGGCGGCCGTCAGCGCTAATTCCCTGCGGCCGTATCCTTCGGTTTGAGCGTTGGATACATTGGCAGACACAATCTCGGCTGCTCGCGACGCGGCGGTCAGGCCGGATAGCGCATTGGACAGCGTAGCGGACAATCCCATCATTCGCCCTTTCTGTTGCTAAATCCGACTTATCGCTTGATGTTTGTTGTCTCCTGCAACATTTCATCCACCGTCTGAATGACTTTCGCGTTCGACGAATACGCCCGCTGCGTCTGAATTAGGGCTGTCAGTTCAGCCGCAACATCTGTTGCCGATTCTTCCCTTGAAAACCCAAGAACTTCACCGGTCGGCCCATCGCCCGCATCCCAAAGGAAAAACGATCCGCTTTCGGGTGAGACCTGATAACTTTGGCTATTGAGTGATATCAAACCGTTTGGATTCGGCACATCTACCAGCGGAATTTGGTAAATCGTTCGTGTGAAACCAATGTCATAAATCGCATTCACAAACCCATTCGGGTCGATTTCTACTGCCGTCAAGTTACCAACTGGCGAGCCATTCTTTTCAATTGAAACGGGTGCAAAACTATCAGAAAGCTGGGTCATCCCGGATGGCTCGCCGATTGTACCGATTGTCAATTCTAGTGGGCCGCCAGCAACCGTAATCGCAACAGCCCCGGTAGCCGCATTATAGGCACCGCCCGATATCGCAGTTACCGATTGCAATGTCCCGCCATTGGCGCGCGAGCTATCAAAAACCAGTGTATATTGGCCGACCGTCGCCCCGCCAGATGCCGAGTCGCTTATTGTCATCGTCCAGGTGTTTGAGCTGCCGGTTGCCGGTACTGCAGGGGCAAAACTGACATTCAGAGTTTCGGACGTGCCAAGATTGCCGAAATACTCGATGGACAAATCTTGGGTTATTCCCACCGCTCCGGCCACCGTTTCCGTTGCCGGAAGGTTGACCGCCAGGCTCATCGCGGTCGTCGGATCACCCGCAAACTGGTTCACGTTCACCTGAACAGGTTCCAGCCCATCCACTGTATCGCGGGGATATGTCGGCATCGTTCCGTCGATATTCGCCGGCCACCCCATCAGCACCAGGCCGGTTTCTGTCGTCAGAATGCCATCTGAGTCGGGCCGGAACGACCCGGTGGTCATCAGCATCATCGGCAAACTGCCGGAGGAAGAATCAAGAGATACCGCCGTTGTGACCGGGATCATCCCACGCCCGTTGACAGCAATATCGGTCGGGTTGGACGTAGAGATTAACGGCCCGCGTTCGTCAATCAGCCGCTGCGTCGTGGTCCTGACACCACCAGCTGAAAACAGCCCTGCGCCGCCGTTGATAACCTGCGAATGAAAATCCGCCTGAGAACGCTTGTAGCCATAAGTCGAAGAATTCGCGATATTGTCCGATATCGTGGCGAGCCGTGTGGCGTTTGCGTTCAATCCGGCCACGCCGGCATTCAGGGACGAGGAAATTGTCATGGGTAGCGCCTTTCTGCTGCTAGTATTCCCTATTCTGTTGAATGGAATAGGGCAGCGGACTTAACAGGGCGCTAACAGATAAAATCCTATCTATTCGGTCGCTGGCTTTGGCGCAGCAGGATTAGCTCAATCCGATTGTTCCGTCGTGCCATCGGATTGCGCGCAACTTGTTTTCGGTCCGCAAAACCCGTGACACGCTGAATGCGCTGCGGTGGCAATTCTGCTTTTTCCAGCAACATACGCATCCTATCGGCACGCGAAGATGACAGGTCCCAAACCGGGTTTTTCGCCAGCACAATCGGATGGGACCGGGTGAACCCGTTTACCGCTACATCGTTTTCAACCAGCGAGAACACTTCGGCAATCATCGCGATAAGCGCAACTGCAATTCGGGTTGGCTCGGCAGAACCTGATTCAAACAGCGGATCACCGGTCACATCGAAAAGTTCGACGATCAGCCCCTCGTCTGTCACGCGGGTTACGATGTGGCGCATAACCCCGTCGCTGGCCATGCTTTCGCCCGACATACCTTTCAGCGCTTCTTCAACAGCGGCAAAACCGGGCTGGTCACGGCCCGCTTCGGACGCCGTTGGATCATTGCCGGAATCGCCACGTGCTGCATCCGAGCTGGTCGGTTTTTGCGCTGAAGCGCCGGTGCCATTTTGCGCCAGCGTTTCTTCGGAAAAGACGCTGTCGCCACCAAAAGCGCCATCACCACCACCAGAAATTCTGTTAACGGGTATCGTCGGACTGAAATAGTCCGCAAGCCCCTTACG
>JAHRVD010000013.1 GCA_019090845.1 Marinosulfonomonas sp. | reverse complement strand
TTTTCAAGATTGGCGGCACCCCGTTGCCAGACCAAGGCGTGCAATCATCGGCGCAAAGGAAAATCGGCCCTGTTTCAGCGTAGGGCTGAAGCTCTGGAAAGGGCCGTGCGGCAAGGATCAGCATCCCGGCCCCATAAGGCACATCGCTCAGGCAATACCGGCACGGATTTCCCGCGCCATCGGCGGTCGAACGCTCGGCCACCTGCCCGTTGGCATCCGGGCCACCGGCGCGAACGCTTACTACAAAATCAGCGTCGTAGGGTAGATATTTCAACATAAAATATGCTCCGCTTTGTTGTGATACTAGCGAGCTATTCCACAAAATTCCGGCCGACGATCCGGATCATGCGCAATGGACAAAATCACCGGCAGGCCTTGCACTCCCTGCGCGGTGATGCCTAACAAGGCTGATGTCCGCGATAACCCCGGCCCGCATAAAAACCATCCTTTCTGCCGCCCTTGGTGCGGTGGTTTTTGTGTGGCTGGGGCTGCCGCTGCCGCTGCTGATGGGGCCGATGATGGGCTGTCTGGTGTTCGCGCTTGCGGGCATGAAAATGCAGGACCTCGGCGCGCTCGGCATCCTTTTTCGCACGTTTCTGGGCGTGCTGATCGGATCAAACGTCACCCCTGAACTGCTGCAAAGCCTGCCAACGCACTGGCCGACCCTGCTGGCTATTCCGCTTTATATTCTGGCAATTGGGGCAATCGGTTTTCCCTTCCTGCACAAGGTGATGGGGTTTGACCCCGTAACGTCCTATTACGCCGCCCTTCCCGGCGGACTGCAAGACATGGTGCTGTTTGGCGAGGCAGGCGGCGGCGATGTGCGCGCCATGTCGCTGATCCATGCCACCCGGATCGTGGTGATCCTGACTCTGGTGCCATTTGTGATGACCTTCGTGCTTGATCTGGAACTGACCCGCCCGCCCGGTGTGCGCGCAATCGACACGCCCCTACGCGACATTTTATTGTTCATTTTCGCCGGCGTGGCAGGCTGGAAAATCGCCGAGCGTGTGGGAATGGTCGGCGCCTCGTTGCTGGGGCCATTGATCCTGACGGCGGCGCTGGAATTAAGCGGCATTGTTACCTCGCGCCCACCGGTTGAAATGATCTGGATCGCCCAGCTGTCTATCGGCATGGCCATCGGCACGAAATACTCCGGCATTACCGCCAAGGAACTGCGCGAAGACGTGGTGGCGGGCTTTCTGTTTTCGCTGTTGCTGGCCGCGCTTTCCGTCGTGTTCATTCTGGTTATTCTGCAATTCAAATCCGGGCTTGATCTGAATATCTGGCTTAGTTTCCTGCCCGGCGGTCAGGCAGAAATGGCGATGATTGCGATTTTGGCCGGTGCAGATGTTGGCTTTGTCGTGGCCCACCATGTGCTGCGGCTGTTTACCGTGATCCTGTTTGCGCCGGTCGTGATGCGCCTGTTTAAAAAATAGCCGCATTGCAGCATCCGTCCCCATTGATTATGACTGCCCGCAAAATCAACGGAGCCGATGAATGACCCTACGTGCAAAAGACGCCCCCGACCTTTCCAAATTCGACTGGCAGGACCCGTTTCGCCTTGACGATCAGCTTAGCGAAGATGAACGCATGCTGCGCGATGGCGCGCGCGCTTTTGCCGACGACGTTCTTGCCCCAAGGGTGATCGACGCCTACCGCGAAGAAACTGTTGACGCGGGCCTGTTTCCCCTGATGGGGGCGTCCGGATTGCTTGGCGTCACCGTGCCCGAGGAATACGGCGGGCTGGGGGCTGGCTATGTCACCTACGGGCTGGTCGCGCGCGAGGTTGAGCGCGTAGACAGCGGTTATCGTTCGATGATGTCGGTGCAGTCGAGCCTGGTGATCTACCCGATCTATGCCTACGGCAGCGAAGAGCAGCGACGCAAATACCTGCCCGGCCTGATCGACGGTTCAAAAATCGGCTGTTTTGGCCTGACCGAGCCTGACGCGGGTTCAGATCCCGGTTCAATGAAAACCCGGGCCGAGAAAACCGACAATGGCTATCGGCTGACCGGCAACAAGATGTGGATATCCAACGCACCGATTGCCGATGTATTCGTGGTCTGGGCCAAATCCGACGCCCACGGCGGCAAAATCCGCGGCTTTGTGCTGGAAAAAGGCATGAAGGGGCTGAGTGCGCCGAAAATCACCGGAAAACTGTCCCTGCGCGCCTCGGTCACCGGCGAGATCGTGATGCAGGACGTGGAGGTGGGCGAAGACGCGCTGCTGCCAAATGTCGAAGGTCTGAAAGGCCCGTTTGGCTGTCTGAACCGGGCGCGCTATGGCATTTCATGGGGCTCTTTGGGGGCTGCCGAATTCTGCTGGCACGCGGCCTTGCAATACGGGCTGGACCGCAAACAGTTCAAACGCCCGCTGGCCCAAACCCAGTTGTTCCAGAAAAAGCTGGCCGACATGCAGACAGACATCACCCTTGGCTTGCAGGCCAGCCTGCGCGTGGGCCGTCTGATGGACGAGGCCAAAGCCGCCCCCGAGATGATCTCGATCATCAAACGCAACAACTGCGGCAAGGCGCTTGATATTGCCCGGATGGCGCGTGACATGCATGGCGGCAACGGCATTAGCGAGGATTTTCAGGTCATTCGTCACATGATGAACCTTGAAACCGTGAACACCTATGAGGGCACGCATGATGTGCACGCGCTGATCCTTGGGCGTGCGCAAACCGGGCTTCAGGCGTTTTTCTGACCGTTCGCTGTTCGTTTTGCCCTGTGCGGTCGGGTAATTTGCGCCATAAGGGTGCAGATTAACCCGGCAACAGGACAAGGCAGCAAATGCCTGCAGGCAGTTCAAAGACCGATGACCACCAGCGTTTTCTTGCCGTCCTGACGGTGCGGAATGAAGGCGCTTTTCTGCTGGAATGGCTGGCCCATCACCAAGCCGTCGGGTTCACCGATTTTCTGATCTTTTCCAACGATTGCAATGATGCCACAGACGTCATTCTGGACCGGTTGCAAGAGCTTGGCCATATCACCCATGTGCGCAACGACGGGCCGCATGACAACTCGGTGCAATGGTCCGCACTGAAGCTGGCTGACAAACATCCGCTGGTGCGGGATGCCGACTGGATAATGACGCTGGATATCGACGAGTTCGTCAACATCCACGTCGGCAACCACACCCTGCCCGATCTGCTGGCCGCCCTGCCCGATGCAACCGCGATAACGCTGACGTGGCGGCTGTTTGGCAATGATGGCGTGATCCGCTTTCATGATCGCCCGATCACCGAACAATTCAGACGCGCAGCCCCAAAGATCATGAACTGGTCGTGGCGTGCGTCGATGTTCAAAACGCTGTTTGCTAACGACGGAATTTACGGAAAACTGGGCGTGCACCGCCCCCGTAGCCCGGATAAATCACGGCTGGATCAGGCCCGCTGGTTTGACGGCTGCGGGCGCGAACTGGGCGAGCGTTACAAGCGCCAACAGGTGTTTTCGCCGTTCGGACAAGACAACACCGCATTGGTGCAACTGAACCACTATGCGCTTGGCGCGATGGAAAGTTATATTCTAAAACGCGACCGGGGCCGCCCGAACCGAAACGACTCCGCCCACGGCATGACCTATTGGGTCGACCGCAACTGGTGCATAAAGGAAGACACCTCGATTGACGCGCTAAAATCAGCTCGTGTTGCGGCCTTGGATAAACTGGTGGCAGACCCAATCCTGAGAAACCTGCATGTCAGCGCCGCAGCATGGCGCCAAGCTAGATTTAGCGAACTGTTAAAAGACGAAGCCAACCGCGCATTATTCGGACGGCTGCAGACAACACCGCCCAGCCAGCCGATGTCTACGGGCCAAGCAAAGTTCCTGACCTCATTCGCAAAGCCCAGCCCGGACCGCACAAGCTAGGCCAACTTCCCCACCTCCGGAAACAGGTTGTTTCCGCAATCCTATCCCCATTGCCACAGATGCAGCCCCTACATTACACTGGACAGGTCTGCTTGGGTGCGGACATTCTAGCGGGGCTGGCAAGGGTATGGCGAACAATCGCATTACCGACAGTATTGATCCGTCCAAATCCATGCCGCTTGAACAGTGGCTGGATGAGGTCGAGGATATTGCCGAAGATCACGGCTATTTCGAACCGCTCGGCCCCGATCATACCGCGACTTTCCTTGAAGGCAGCGACACTTTGCTGGTCACATTTGAGACCATCCAAAGCGTGCGCGATCGCAGAAATCACGACGTGCCGATCGGCTGGCAGATCGCGGCTCGCAACGGCTGGTCGCAGCTTTGTATCCTGTCGCATGGCGAAACATGGTTTCGCCACCGGGCCGTTTACGGGTTTTTCGACCGGCTGATCGACGAAGGCACTTTTGACGAATATGAAAATGTCGTGTTTTACGGTGCCGAATCCTGTGGCTACGCAGCGGCCGCTTATTCCGTCTCTGCCCCCGGCTCGGTCGTGCTGGCGCTGTCACCACAAGCCTCGCTTGATCCAAGGGTCTGCGAATGGGACGACCGGTTTCACCATATGCGGCGCACCAGTTTCACCGACCGCTACGGCTATGCCCCCGACATGCTAGAGGCCGCGCAGGCGTGTTTTATCCTTTATGATCCGGAAATTGAGGCCGACGCGATGCATGCGGCGTTGTTTTCAGGCAGCAACATCACCCGCGTGCGTTGCCGCCATCTGGGCCGCGAAATTGAAACCTTTCTACGCCGGATGGATGTGCTGGAACCGACCCTGAAAAAGGCCGCAAAAGGCAAGCTACGGGCGCTTGATGTCTACGCCGCCCTGCGTGAGCGGCGCAATTACCTGCCCTACCTACGCAACTTCCTGAACGCAGTCGAGAACACAGACCGCCCATTCCTGAGCGGGCTGATGTGCCGCTCGGTCCTGTCGCGCATTAATACGCCACGCTTTCGCCAACAGTTGACCGCATCCCAAAACGCCCTGCGCGCCGAAGGTCGCCGCCTGCCCAATGCAGCCCCGCTTGAACTGGTCTGACAGGAATTGCGACACCTTTTGACGCTGGAAAACCGGGACCGAACGGTGTAGGCGCACCGCATGAGCAAAACACTAACAATCCGTCGCCCCGATGACTGGCACCTGCACCTGCGCGATGGCGATATGCTGGCCGCCGTGCTGCCAGAGACCGCCCGCCATTTTGGCCGCGCAATCATCATGCCCAACCTGCTGCCCCCGGTTGTGACAGGTGCGGACGCGCGCGCCTATCTGGAACGGATTATGGCGGCGCTGCCAAAGAGTGCGAACTTTACCCCCTTGATGACCCTCTACCTGACCGAAGACACCGACCCCGAAGATGTCGCCGCCGCCCATGACGCGGGCCTGATCTGGGCGGTCAAGCTTTATCCCGCCGGGGCAACCACCAATTCCGCCAGCGGCGTGACCGATTTTGACAAGGTCCGCCCAGTGCTTGAACGCATGGCCGAGATTGGCCTGACCCTATGCGTGCACGGCGAAGTCACCGACCCGGATGTGGACATTTTCGACCGCGAGGCGGTGTTCATCGACCGGGTGCTTGACCCGTTGCGCCGCGCCACACCGGATTTGCGGGTGGTGATGGAACATGTGACCACCAAGGACGGTGTGGATTACATCGCGAGCGCTGACAAAAACCTTGCCGGGACGATCACCACGCACCACCTTGTGATTAACCGAAACCACATTCTGGCAGGCGGCATCCGCCCGCATTATTACTGCCTGCCCGTGGCCAAACGCGAAGTCCATCGCCTTGCCCTGCTGGAGGCGGCCACATCCGGCAACCCGCAGTTTTTTCTTGGCACCGACAGCGCCCCCCATATTGATCCGGCCAAAGAAAGCGGCTGTGGCTGCGCGGGCTGTTTTACGGCCACCAATACGGTATCCGTTCTGGCCGAGGTGTTTGAAAAAGCCGGCGCATTAGACAAGCTCGAAGCATTCACATCGCTCAACGGGGCCGAATTTTATCAATTTCCCGCCTCTGACTCGACCCTGACGCTGACACGCGGCGCACCGCTGACATATCCCGCAAAAATCAACTCAGGCGACGGCCCGGTCACGGTGTTTGATCCGGGCTTTGATTTACATTGGCACGTAAGGGTAAACCCATGATCCCCACATCCTTCCCGACAAAAGAAGAAATCGCCCGCCTGAGCGCGCAGATGCTGTTGGAAATAAGGGCCGTCGATTTCAGGCCCGAAGACCCGTTCACCCTGTCATCCGGCCTGCCCTCGCCGACCTATGTTGATTGCCGAAAGCTGATTTCGTATCCGCGCATCCGCGCAACCCTGATGGATTTCATGACCGTCACGGTGATGCGTGACGCCGGGTTTGAGGCGTTTGACAATATCGCCGGTGGCGAAACGGCTGGCATGCCATTTGGCGCACTGATCGCCGAACGTCTGGCCCTGCCGATGACCTATGTGCGCAAAAAACCCAAAGGCTACGGGCGCAACGCCCGCATCGAAGGCGTGATGAGCGAAGGCCAGCGGGTGCTGCTGGTGGAAGACATGACAACCGACGGCGGCTCTAAACTATCATTTGTGGATGCGATCCGTGAAACCGGCGCGACCTGCGCCCATACGGCTGTGATTTTTTATTACGATATCTTTCCCGAGACGATCAAAACCCTTGGCGATCACGGGGTTCAGCTGCACCACCTTTGCACTTGGTGGGACGTTCTGGCTCAGGCGCGACGGGGCGACTATTTCGACACCGCCACACTGGACGCGGTCGAGGCATTCTTGAAAGCCCCGCGTGACTGGCAGGCCGCACGCACCAAAAGCTGACGATTCGCACCCTTGCTGCGAATGCGCACAGCAAACAGACATGTACCACGCCTGAAAACCATTTGTAGCAGAACAATTTTTTGCGCATCCCCGAGCAGATGTTGACGCTGCCCCGTATCTGGCCGCAAGATAGGGTAAGAATAATCCTAAAAATCCGCGCAAAAATTGTCCACAGAAACATACAATTTGCAGCCCCCTTAACGGGCAGCGTATCACAGGATCAGGGCAGCATCAGGGGCGAAAAATGAACGAGGTTCGGGCAATTCAGGATCAACAGGCCGACCCAACCGACGCCGCCACCCAGCCCCATAACATCGAAGCCGAACAGCAATTGCTGGGCGCGATTCTGACCAACAACGACATCTACGACCGTATCGCCGCGATTATCCAACCCGAGCATTTTTATGAGCCGGTCCACGCCCGCATCTACGAAGTCGCCTCGACCCGGATCGCGCGCAACACGCTTGCATCGCCGGTCACGCTTAAGGCGTTTCTGGAGGATGACGAAGGCCTAAAGGAACTTGGCGGCCCGGCCTATCTGGCGCGCCTTGCAGGTTCGGCAATCTCGTCATTTGCCGCGCGCGATTACGCCAATATGATCTATGATCTGGCGATCCGGCGCGAGTTGATGACACTGGGGCGCGATATCTCGGACAAGGCCGCGCAGGTCGATGTCGCCAGCGAACCCAAAGAACAGATCGTCGAGGCCGAACAGGCACTTTATGCCCTCGGCGAACAGGGCAAATCCGAAACCGGGTTCCAGTCATTTCTAAAGGCCGTGACCGACGCCGTGAACGTCGCCAATGCCGCCTATCAGCGTGACGGCGGGCTGGCGGGTCTGTCCACCGGGCTGAAAGATCTGGACAAGAAACTGGGTGGATTGAACCGCTCTGACCTGCTGATACTGGCTGCGCGTCCGTCGATGGGGAAAACCGCACTAGCCACCAATATCGCCTTTAATCTGGCCAAAGCCTATAAGCGCGGCACCCTGCCCGATGGCACCGAAGGCGCGGTTAACGGCGGTGTTGTCGGCTTTTTCAGCCTCGAGATGAGCGCCGAGCAGCTGGCCGGCCGGATCCTGGCCGAAGCCTCTGAAACTGTCTCTTA
>JAHRVD010000308.1 GCA_019090845.1 Marinosulfonomonas sp. | reverse complement strand
GCGTCAAAAGGCTTTCATCCAGATCGACACCGACAGAGCGTAAAAGCTCGGTTATCCGATCATAGGCTTCTGCCTGATCTTCTGAAAAATGAAATTCCGGACCGCGCATGGCGGCAACTGTACAGGCGTCCTCTTTGGCTTGCCAGCACCCTTGGTGTTTCAGGCAACTTCTGGTTCGCGATTAACTTGTTGGGCGGCTGCATAAATAGATTGCCGGAACCATTCGCGGGAATCCTTACGGCTGACGCCGGCGCGTTTCAGAATAACGGGCCAGGCGGATTTCTTCATTTCCCATAACCCCACACCGATTTGCGCGGCCCCAGTCCCGTCAGTGCCGATCACGTCGGGGTTCAGTCCGAACATACGATAAATCCGTTCCATTCGTGGATCAAAAACACCCACAAAATGCGAAAGATGGAAATTCTCCATTATCTCGCCCGCAGCAAGAACCAGACCTGCCGTTACATTGCGCGCTGACTGTGGTGCCAGGCAAAACCGGGTGCATTCCCAAATCAGCGGGCTTTCGATATGAACGCCGCCGGTTAACTGTGGAAAATGGTCGTGGACCATGGTCGGCCCGACGGTTGGCAAGAACCGCATCGAACCGCCGTGAATGCCCGCTTCAGTAACCCAGATGGCATAGAGCGGGTTCATATCGTCGTATTCGTCGCGTTCAAACCCCGCACTATCCACCGAAACATCCCATTTCAAACGGTGCGAAAACTGGTCCGCACGGTCACGAAACATCGTGTCCCTTAGCAGCGGATACCTATCAAGATCATTGCCGTAAATGTAACGCAACATTGGACTGCCCCTTTCCGACTGTGGCAGGGGAAAGTTACGTGGCAGGTGTTACCGTGATCCTAGCGCGGCGTGCATTTATTGTTAATGAAACCTTACATCGACCGCTTGGCGCGGTTTCAGACGACAATAATGCCCGCGCTTAAAGCCCGAGCGACGGCATGCGTCGTGTTCATCGCCCCAAGTTTGTGACGCGCGGCTTCGATGTAGACACGCAGGGTGTGTTCTGAAATTTTCAGTGCATCTGCGGCTTGTGCCCGGCTGAAACCCTTGGCCAAAAAGGTCATCGCACTAAGTTCACGCGGTGATAGCGACGGCCGTGGCAGCACGTCAACAGTCTGCTCAAAATCCAGAGCCTTCTTATTAAATTCATGGGCAATTATCATCAAATACTGAGCATTGTTTTCGACAAAGGCGGACCAGACTTCGTCTGAACAAGTGTCGTTGGCCGTGAACAAAGCGAACTGACCGTTTGGGCCGCGCATTGGGATTGTATAGCCTTGATTGCCAACCCCATACTCGATTGCCTCGCGCAGAAACGCACGTGCTGGTTTTGCAGACCAATCTAACTGTTTCCAGTCGACAGGGTGAAATCGCTGGAAACAGCCAAAGATGACCGGGTCCATGCGCAAATAGTCTTTTTCCAGATATCGATCTACCCAGTCAGAACTATAGGTTCCTGCGCCAAAACGTTCGCCCGCGCTGTTGACCCAATGATAGACTATATGGGCGACTTTATAGTGATCGCGCAATTGTTCGGTTGCGGCCTGCAGGTCCTCAAGCGTTTTCGCGTCTTGAAGGAGTTCTGTAAATTCGTCCAGTACTTCCAATTTCCCAATTCGCCGTTTCCGGCGCCTTACCCTTTGTCGACGCGATTTCGGTCGCAGCAATCAGCGTTGCATCGTCAAGCTGACCCGCCAGCGCCGATAACCCATTTTTTGCGGCGTAGGTTTTAAGATCCGCAAGCACGTCGATAATCCAGTCATTTGCCATGTTAATTCTCTTTAAGATTGGTTAACAGAAGATTAATACAACCTTAGCATGTAGTGACATTTTTGTGATATTCGCGATTTTACACTCCCCAATAATGGCGAGGCGGGTAACTACAAGCCTTTGAAAAGTAGTTTTGCGGCGCATATCTTAAGAAATTCGGCGCTCAGGTCTGCAACCGACAAAACCGCAAAAACGAATCAGTGCGTGATTTTCTTAACATCTGAATGTTGCGATATGGATGCTGCGTAATATTCCAGCAATGGTTTTTCCGGCTCGCAGATTACGATACCTGAGGGCGTTTCATTGATAATCTGTCGCATCAACAGATGATTTATCGCCGCGTCAATTTCCTGATCTACATCCTGCTTCAATAGCGGCACCGGCACCCCACCGGCTTCAAGTGCACGAACTTTCCCTCGTACGAGTTTCTTCAGTTCTTCACGTTTCAGAATCCCATCGTTTTCCAGCAGGCAAGTCGCCACAAGAGGCACGGGAAGCACCGGCGTTATCGCTCGTATTCGCCGCATCAGTTCTTTACCGATTTGTTTGGTTCTGTCGCTGGATTGCTTAATCGGAAACTGCGCCAATGACAGAGGTGCGCCAAAATTGACAGCCGCATATCCGAACCGGATAAACCGCCCGGACAGGCGCTGATAAAGGTGTTTCAGGAAATATCGGATCGCGTCACGCCATCGAAACCGAAATTTTCGTTTGCTCGAAGCAGCCGCAGCCAGCAGAACCCGGTCCTCCAACACCCGGTCATAGTTCAACGCGACCGGAACAAACACCACGTCCCGCCCGTCGCCAGCGACGAAATCGGATATGATATAGTTGAGCAGGCCCAGTTTTGGATCGCGGACCTTGCCGTTCAGGCTTAAACTGCCCTCTGGAAATACCGCCTGTGCCACACCGGCCCTAGTCGCCATCTGCACATACCGCGCCAACACCCGGCGATATAGAAGATTGCGTGACTTTCGACGTATAAAATATGCCCCCATTGCGCGTATCAGCCCCGAAAGCGGCCAGACATGGGCCCATTCGCCGACCGCATATGAAAGCGCCGAGGTCTCGCCGGCCAGATATGTCACCAGAACATAATCCATGTTCGAGCGATGGTTCATCACGAAAACAACCGTCGCATCCGAACTGATCGCGCTTACTGCTTCTTCATCAAAATGACCAAGCCGGACTCTGTAGATTGCCCGGCTTAACAATTTGGCCGCCCGGGTCGCAAACCCGAAATAGGCCGTGGCACTGAAAGACGGCACAATCTCGCGGGCATAACGATGGGCTTCCTGAAATGCCACATCTTCGCGCACACCGGTTTCAGAGGCATGTTCGGCAACTGCTTGGGCAACTTTTGGATCATAGATCAGGCGCTGTATCGTGTCTTGCCGGCGCAGCAGCTTGAACGGCTCAATCGGCCTTTGCAGCCGGGTGTTCAGCTTTGCCACGACCCGTTCCATGCGGCGACGAAAAAACCACCGCACCGACGGCAACAAAAAATGCGACAGCGCCGTCACCGCCGCAAAAGCAAGTATCAGAATCAAAAGCCAAAGCGGCAATTCTACAGTTCGAAACATAGTGCACCGTGGCAGAAACCGAGGCGCGGTAAAACCTTTCCTTATCAAATCTGGCACGATTTTTTTTCGGCGCTATACTTGCCCGGATTAAATGACAGGAGATCATAAATGACCGTTCATATTGGCGCAGAACCCGGCGACATCGCACAAACCGTACTACTTCCGGGTGATCCTTACCGCGCCAAGTGGGCAGCAGAGACGTTTTTGAAAGATGCTCGGCTAGTCAATGAGGTGCGCGGGATGCTGGGGTTTACTGGCACCTACAAAGGCAATGCCGTCACCATTCAGGGGTCCGGCATGGGAATGCCGTCTTTGTCGATCTACGTGAATGAGCTGATTAAGGACTTTGACGTCAACACGCTGATCCGCATCGGTTCGTGTGGCGGGATGCAGGAAAAGGTCAAGATCCGCGATGTGATCGTGGCAATGACATCGACAACGCTGTCGACCCCTTCCAGCGGCATCCTGAAAGAGCTTAATTTTGCACCTTCGGCCGATTGGTCGCTTTTACGTGCCGCCGTGGATGCGGCCGAGGCCAAAGGCATCACACCGCATGTTGGCGGAATATACTCATCTGACGTGTTCTACGACGAACGCCCGGACCTGAACGAGCAAATGGTGCGGCATGGTATTCTGGGTGTCGAAATGGAGGCGGCCGAGCTTTATACGCTTGCCGCGCGCTATGGAAAACGCGCGCTGGCCGTGTTGACCGTCAGTGACCACCTGATAACTGGCGAAGCCCTGCCCAGTGGCGACCGCGAACGCAGTTTTGGTGATATGGTTGAAATCGCCCTTGCAGCGGCATTTCCATAGCCCGTGACCAATGGAAAAACCTGACCTAAGACATCAACATCTGGCCCATCAGGCCAAGCATAAAGCCTGCGACCACCCCCAGTGGCGGCGCAAGGCTGTTCTTTAAGGGCACATTAGGAGCGATGCTCTGAAATATAAGGTAAAGAATGCCACCCGAGGAAAACAGCATGATCAGACCTAACACTTCTTGCTGTGTGGCAAGCAAACTATAACCGATCCAGGCCGCGACCGGACCGACAATTCCAATCGCAATAAATATGCCCAGCACCCATCCGGCTTTTTTGCCGAATTTCACAAAACGAATTAAAACTTTCAGGTAGGTTTTGCAGGGCAATCATTAGGGCCAGTAGCAGCGCCATTTCCGAATGTGCGGGGAACATCGCCCCCATAGCAAGAGCTTCGGGAATGAAATCGAGCAACATTGCAATTAGCATCGAGCCCGTTCCACCCCGGCTTTCCAGCCAACGACTGAAGCCATAGAACACCAACCCACCCAGAGCAAACGCTGCGATAGCCGGCACGGGGGTAAGCCTTGCGACGCCCTCAGGAACGAGCACCAATGCAACCGCAGAAAGCAGAGCACCGGCACCAAAAGCCAACAGGCTATGGCGAAATTCCTCTTGCAGCCATTTTGAACGGATATTCTCGAACTGTGCAATCAAGCCGCCAAGCGGGATCGTTGCCCCACCAAGCAGGGCGTAAAGCATCGCGCTAAATAGGGGCGTCACCGACGCGCCGGGTTGCTGTGACAACCCCGACGCATCCTAGACGACCCGTTCAACCAGCGCCTGTTTGATTTCGGAAATCGCCTTGGCAGGGTTCAGCCCCTTCGGGCAGGTTTTGGCGCAGTTCATGATCGTATGACACCGATACAGCTTGAACGGATCTTCCAGATCGTCCAGACGCTCGCCGGTCGCCTCGTCCCGGCTGTCGATGATCCACCGCTGCGCATGCAACAGCGCCGCCGGTCCAAGATAACGATCCCCGTTCCACCAATAACTTGGGC
>JAHRVD010000307.1 GCA_019090845.1 Marinosulfonomonas sp. | reverse complement strand
GACCTGTTGCCGCTGGAGATCGAGCAAGACTGGGTTGATGGCATCGCGGCCTCATTGCCCGAACTGCCGGACGAAAAAAAGGCCCGCTTTGTCGCGGATTTCGGTCTAAGCGAATATGACGCCTCGGTTCTCACGGCCGATGTCGCCAGTGCTGCGTATTTCGAGGATGTCGCAAGTGGGCGTGATGGAAAGCTGGCGGCCAACTGGGTGATTAACGAATTATTCGGGCGGCTGAAGAAAGAAGATCACGATATTACTGAAAGCCCGATATCGGCGAGGCAGCTTGGCGGGATCGTTGAACTGATCTCCAGCGGTGACATATCGGGTAAGATTGCCAAGGACCTGTTTGAGATGGTCTATAAGGACGGCGGCGACCCTGCTGCTCTGGTCAAAGAACACGGCATGAAGCAGGTCACCGACACTGGCGCGATAGAGGCGGCAGTTGATGCGGTCATCGCCGACAACCCCGCCCAGGTGGAAAAAGCCAAGGCCAATCCAAAGCTTGCTGGCTGGTTTGTTGGTCAGGTGATGAAAGCGACGGGCGGCAAGGCCAATCCCAAAGCCGTGAATGAGATGGTTGCCGCCAAGCTTGGTCTTTAAATTTATCGAACTCGGGCCACGGGTCGGTATTCGCCAACTAAATTAAAATTCAAAATTCTGATAATGACCTTTGGCATGGGTTTAGCCATAGAGCATGCCCCAAAAAGGAAAGGGCCGGGAAAAACCCGACCCTTCCAAATCAAACGCTCATGTAGGTCTTAGGCGGTTGCTTTTTTCCGGCGAAGGCGCAGCGCGCCCAATCCGCCAAGAGCACCAAACAGCAGCAATGCACTTGCTGGCAGTGGCACGGCGTCGATACGAATTACCATATCGTCAAAGTCCACGTCGCCCCGGCCATCGCCGAAGAAGACCAGAATGGACTTACCGTTGTTAAAAACCTGACCGAAAGCAATCGACAGATTGGAAAAACCGGACAATCCGTTGTTGGCAATCGAAAGGGCCTCGCCAGTGATCCAGTTGTTGTTGATATCTTCCCAGGCACCTTCAAGCGTCTGGAAAAAGAAATCGATGAAACCAGCGCCGGACTGTCCAACTGTGAACGAACTGCCAATTGCTTGTTTGTTCGTTACCGAAGCACCACCCTGACCGAAGACAGCGTTTTTCGCGCCTGCTTCTTTGCCAAGGAATGTGTAAGTCAGCTTACTGGAGCCACTAATGTAAAGACCGCCATTCACCGTGCCACCTGTAGCGGCCGAGAAAGCAGTGATCGGATCGCCAATGTTTGGCGATGATGTCCCGTAGATGGAACTTAGATCGAAACCGGTTGTTCCGCCTGTTCCCACTGGCAAAGTTGTCGCTGTGCCGGAACCATTGTTCACCACACTCAATGTCGCGGCCGTCGCTGCACTTGCAACAGACGCTGCCAGAGCGACACCAAAAGATGCCTTGATTAAAAAATTCTTAAAACTCATATCCGTTCCCCCTTTGGAACCCAATTCGCGTTTGATAATTTCTAAACTACCATATTTTAGTACTCTGTCCACTGGCTATTGCCCCTAAAATTCCCTTTTTATGGCACTTTAGCGCCGCAATTGTCGCTCTGGCTGAAACAGTGGGTCGAAAAATACCGGACCAATGGTAGACATCGAAACACTCCTGATTGCTCACCCCGGGGGCCAACACCAAAACCCACCTATCAAAAGAATCAGTTGCGGCCTGCAATCAGATGCTTGAAAAATGCGCGCTTTCTGCCTACTCCTGCGCCGGAATTCACAGGAGATGCAGGATGCCAAATTTCGAATACAAGGTCGTCCCGGCCCCAAGAAAAGGCCTGCGTGCAAAGGGCATTCGCGGCGCTGAGAACAAGTTTGCCAATGCGCTACAGGACGTGATGAATACGAATGCCGCTGATGGTTGGGATTATTTTCGCACCGACACCCTGCCCTGTGACGAACGTCAGGGGCTGACCGGGCGTTCTACGACTTACCAGAACATGCTGGTGTTTCGCCGGGCTTTGGCCGACCAACAGCCCGCAAAAAACCCGGCGTCGGTCAAAACTGATGTTACGCCGGTGCGAGCCAAGAGGATCGAAGCAGAAAAACCTCAAATTCTTCCCGTTTCGGAACCTGCCACGCAAGGCGCAAACCCCGGTTATCAAGCAAAGGCCGACCAAATCCGCACTGAGTCTCCAACATTGGGCGGCGTTACCAAAGAAGATCCCGGCAATCAGGCACCAGCGCCTGACCGCACGCCTACATAGCGTAACGAACCATCAGGCGGCAGGTGCTACCTGAATATCAAGCGCAAGCGCATGAATGCTCTCCAGCAGGTCCTTTCCAATGGCCGAATGCACCGCGCGATGTCTGGCCAGTCGGTTCATCCCATCAAGTTCGGGGGCGGAAATGGTGACGTGGTAGTGGCTTTCGCCACCTTCTTGAAACCCTGCGTGGCCCCGGTGTTGCTCGCTTTGGTTTTCGATTTCCAGCAGGCGCGGCGCGAAGGCCGCGTGTAGTCGGCGTGAAATTTCTTCGGCAACTGTCATTTTTTTTGCCTCTTCCCTCTTCAATCCTCTGACAAAAGCTCTAAACTCTCTGGTCCGAGTCTTAAAGGCAGGTAGCATGACAAAATCAGACCCGTTTGGATTTGATATCTCCGTTTCGGCGGACAAAAAGAAACGCACCAAAGGCAAACGCGGGATGTCTGGCGCGTTTGAAACTTCGACGCGCGTTTGTGAACATCCCGATTGCCCGGAGAATGGGCAATACCGGGCACCTAAATCCCCGGATTCACTGGATGATTTCGTTTGGTTCTGCAAAGACCACGTGCGCCAGTATAACCTGAAATGGAACTTTTTTCACGGCACTGGTGAAGAGGCAGTGGTCGAGCAACAAGACAAAGACCGGGTCTGGGAGCGCGAGACTAAACCATTTGGCAAAATGGGCGACGAAGCCCGTGCGTGGTCGCGCTTGGGAATTGACGATCCCCATCAGGTGTTGGGTGCGAATGCAACACAAAACCCCGGTAAATCCATTACCGGCACCCGCAAATTACCGCCGACTGAACGAAAAGCAGTGGATATTCTGGAAGCCAAGGACCATTGGACAAAGGCCGAAATTCGCAAGCAATATAAGTCACTTATCAAAGTTCTGCACCCGGATATGAATGGTGGCGACCGCAGTCAAGAAGAACAATTGCAGGAAGTTGTCTGGGCTTGGGAACAGGTCCGCGAAAGCCGCTATTTCAAAGACTGACCGGACCCGCCGAGGTCCAAATGCAAGTATTAACCGCCTCAAGCCGCCTGAAAAATCAGGCTGACCCCATTCAGACAATGGCGCTTTCCGGTTGGTTTTGGCCCGTCATTGAAGATGTGGCCCAAATGGCTGCCACAGCGGCGGCAATGAACCTCGGTGCGGACACGCAAAAATTTGCGGTCTGATTTGGTTTCAACGGCATTTGGCAGAGATTGCCAGAAAGACGGCCAGCCGGTGCCGCTGTCAAATTTCGCCTCCGACGAATAAATCGGCAATTCACAGCCGCGACACAGGTAGGTGCCCTGAGCATAATTCTTGTCCAGCGGGCTGGACCCGGACCTTTCTGTGCCTTCGGCGCGCATCACGTTATACTGCGCTTTGGTCAACAGCGCCTGCCATTCAGCTTTGCTGCGGGTAATCTCAAAACTTTCCTGTGCCCATGTGGCACCGGAAAAAGCTGCAACCCCAAGGGTCGCTGCCGAAGTTGTCAAAAACAGGCGTCGGTCCATTTCTTGATCTCCATTGAGTTGAACTGATCTTTTAAACAGATCGCATTCCTGAGCCGACTTGGGAATACTGCTCCGCAAATCGTGAGAAAAGTTCATCCCCGCTGCAAAAGGCATGCATTTGAGGTAACAGGCTGCGTTGACCTCTGCCAGATTATCGCTCAAAAGACGGTGGTTATCCGGACAGTTCGGGCAACCAAACCTCCAAAGGGAAAAGCATGGCGGACGGCACGATGGATATGAACGCAAAGCCCACGGAAGAATTTTCTGTTCGCGAGATTTTTGGCATCGACACGGATATGGTCGTCAAAGGCTTTGGCGAGCGGATCGACCGGGTGCCCGATATTGATCCGACGTATAAATTTGACCCCGACACCACATTGGCAATCCTTGCAGGTTTTTCCCACAACCGGCGGGTGATGATCCAAGGCTATCACGGCACAGGAAAATCGACCCATATCGAACAGGTTGCCGCGCGGCTGAACTGGCCTGCGGTCCGGGTCAATCTGGACAGCCACATCAGCCGGATCGATCTGATCGGCAAAGACGCGATCAAACTGCGCGACGGCAAGCAGGTGACCGAGTTTCACGAAGGCATCCTGCCATGGGCGCTGCGCAACCCGGTCGCTATCGTATTTGACGAATATGACGCCGGGCGGGCCGACGTGATGTTTGTGATCCAGCGGGTGCTGGAACACGACGGCAAGCTGACCTTGCTGGACCAGAATGAGATTATCACGCCGCACCCGTCGTTCCGCCTGTTTGCGACATCCAACACGGTTGGCCTAGGCGACACCACAGGGCTTTACCACGGCACCCAGCAGATTAACCAAGCGCAGATGGACCGCTGGTCACTGGTGGCGACGCTGAACTATCTGTCCCATGATGCCGAAACGATGATCGTGTTGTCCAAGAACCCGTCTTTCAACACCGAGAAGGGGCGCAAGACAATTTCCCAAATGGTTACGGTCGCCGATCTGACCCGCACGGCGTTCATGAATGGCGATCTTTCGACCGTGATGAGCCCGCGCACGGTAATTAACTGGGCGCAAAACACGACGATCTTCCGCGATGTCGGCTATGCGTTCCGCCTGACATTCTTAAACAAATGCGACGAGTTGGAGCGTCAGACAGTGGCCGAGTTCTATCAGCGCTGTTTTGATGAGGAATTGCCGGAAAGTGCGGCGAGTGCAGCGGGTTAACCCGAAACCTTGTCGCCGCGCAGGCCCGGGCCAACCTTCGGCATTTGCCGCAGGGGGGTCTTACAGGTGCGTGTCAGATGAATAATCCTACAGACAACCCGGCCGATCCGTTCAAAAAGGCGCTCGCCGAAGCCACCAAGGTGATGGCCGACGACCCCGAGCTGTCGGTAAGTTTCACTGTCGACCCACCCGGCATGACGGCCGACACTATGCGCCTGCCACAGGTCAGCCGACGGATGAGCCGGCCCGAGGTGCTGCTGGCGCGCGGCACGGCGGATGCATTCGCGCTGCACAAAAAATACAGCGACACCGGCACATTTGCGCGCTACCTGCCCGAAGGTCAGATGGCGCGCGACATCTACGAGGCGATGGAATCCGCGCGTTGCGAGGCCGTGGGCGCACGCGACATGCCCGGAACCGCCGGTAACATCGACGCCAAAATCGCCAATGAGGCAGATCGCAAAGGCTATAGCCAGATCACCAAACAGTCCGAGGCCCCCTTGCCGACGGCGGCGGGCTATCTGGTGCGCCATCTGGCCACCGGGCGCGATCTGCCAGCGGGTGCTGACAACGTGATGGAACTGTGGCGCGACTTTATGCAGGATCAGGCCGGCTCGACCTTTGATACGTTGGATGAAACGCTGGCAGATCAAGCCGCTTTCGCCCGCTTCGCGCGGCAGGTTATCGAAGATTTCGGTTATGGCGATCAACTGGGCGACGACCCGGACATGGCGGACCCCGATCAGGAAGACGACGCCAGTCAGGACGACGAAGAACAGGATCCCGACGGCGACGGTCAGGACGATTCTGAGGACAGTGAAGACACCGAGGCCAGCCCCGAGCAATCCCAACAGGATAGTGAAGACGCCGCCGAGGCTCAGGTGTCGATGGACGACATGGCCGATATGGAGATGGGTGACGAGGTGGATACGCCCGAGGGCGAGGCCCCGCTGGAACCACCGCCAATCGCACCCGCATCCGAGGCCGATCCGAATTATCAGATATACCTGTC
>JAHRVD010000306.1 GCA_019090845.1 Marinosulfonomonas sp. | reverse complement strand
TCGGATTGTTCGGGGGGCGGGATGCGTTCGACATCCTCGCGAACCGGCAGGTCACTGCCCGTCGCGGTTTGAATTGCGGCAAGTGTTTCACCCTCTTGCCCCGACGCGCAGACCAGACCGGCAATTTCAAGCGCGCCCTTTTCGTTTCGCTCTAGCCAGCACAGATCGGTGGCGACCCCCGCCAGATGCTTGATCGGAGATGTAGTAAAGCTAAGCTCGGGCGCATAGCGGCCCTTTTTGAGCGGCATAACAATCAACACTTCTGAGGCGCCACCAGCAAGGTCATTTGCCCCGCCAGAGCCAACGATCAGCCGACCACTGGCGGTGCGGGACGAATTGATATTGCCGCGCGCATCAATTTGCCCTGCCGCCAACAGCGACAGGCAATTGCGCGCCCGCGGTCCGGCCAGCACACCAAGCGTGCGCAAAAAGCTGGAATGAAACTGCGATGATGCGGCGTTGGGGCGGTTGAACAAATAGGGATCGCCCGCCATTGGGCGAAATCCGACCATGCCGGTTTCGGCGATAACGGCCACGTCAATACCCTGATTGCGGCACAGTTGCTCTGCCCCCCATGCGGCCAGATGCGACAGGCCGATACCGGCAAAAAAGCTTTCTGATTTACCACTGGCTGCAAGCTTGACCGATTTCCGCATGCCAACGACGGCCGCGATTTCTTCGGGCGACGCGGGGGCGTCTGCATCTTTGGGTGTTTCTGGAATGGGATCGAGTGCCGAGGCGCACAGAAAATCCAGATGATCCTTGCCCAAGCGGGCCAGATAGCTGTCGTGATCGCTGGAAAACACCCAGTCTTCCACCCAAGCCCGCATTGCATCCGGATCACGTGTCAGCGCGCGCATGTTTTTGCGAAACGCGTAATCCTCAGCGTAAGAGGCCACTTTTTCTTCTTTGGTCCAGACAAACTGCCCCTGCGGATGGGCGCCGTAAGGTGCCTCGACGACGCGATCCACCAAATGGCCGGGAATGCCGGTTCTGGGGCCAAGTTCACGAAACTCTTCCGGGCTGACGACCCGCTCGGCGGTGACGATCAGTTTTCGCCCGGCAAAAGCGGCCCATGTTTCTTCGGCGTCGGGGCCGTGTATGACCGTGTTTCCCAGCGTATCGGCGATAGGGGCGTGCATGAAAGAAACGTCTGGCACCAGCGCCGGGATCACCGCCTGCCGTTCATTGGTAAACGGGTCGGTAACCAATGCGCGGCCCTTTTCACGCCACAGACCAGAGCCATGCAGGCTGTTGACCGGAACAAAGGGCCAGCCCATCGCACCCGCCATAAGCCGCAGCGTCATCGTCAGATTGGTCCAGTCCGGATCACTTTCCGGGTTCTCGGAAAACGCGTTCTGCAACACCTTCGAGGGCGATGGCGCCGGGTAGGTATTGCCCGAAAACGCCGCTTCCAGCCGGTCAACCACCCCGGCGGAAACCAGAATGGACGCATATTCAAGCAGGCCCGTGGCGGCCAGCGTCAGCGATTTGGTGTCGCGAAACTGGCGTGCCACTTCGTAGACTGCCGCATGGCTGCGGTTATGGGTGATGCCAAAACAAAGCACGTCGCCCTTCTGGACGATGTCAGAAATCGCTTGTTTCAGGGTGACGTGTTTGTTCATGTCATTCACCATATTCAGTTCAGTCAACCATCGTCAGGCCACCGCTGACGCTCAGCACCTGTCCGGTTACAAAAGACGCGCGATCAGAGGCGAAAAACAGAACCCCATCGGCAACTTCGCTTGGCTGGGCCACGCGTTTCATCGGAATTGCATTTTTCAGCGCTTCCTGCATTTTCTCGCTTTGCGAGGCAAACAGCGGTGTATCCGTCGGGCCGGGGCAGATGCAGTTCACCCGCACTTTGTTGCGCGTCATTTCACGCGCAAGGCTTTTGGTCAGCGCGATAACGCCGCCCTTAGCACCCGCATAAACGGTTTCCCCGAACGAGCCGACACGGCCCGCATCACTGGCGACATTGACGATACGGCCAGACCCGGACTCGATCAAAAGCGGCAGGAAGGCGCGGATAGTCTGAACCGGGCCCATAAAGTTGAGCGATACGATCTTGTCCCAGTATTCGGGCGTGTTTTTCATGAAAGGTTCGATGATATCCCAGCCCGCAGCGTTGACCAGAATGTCCAACCCTTTGCCGCCTGCCTCGATTTGGGCGGCCAGTGCTTGGGATGATGCAGGGTCGGTGACGTCCAGCTTTTCAAAGCGCGCGCCCTCAATTTCTGCGGCAGCGGCCTGTCCGGCGTCTTCGTTGACGTCGGTCAAAATAACGCTGGCGCCTGCTTGGGCAAAGCCGCGTGCAACGGCGTTACCAATGCCCGATGCGGCGCCGGTAACAAGGGCAGTTTTTCCAGTAAAGTTCATTCTTTATCTCCATTCATGGCAAAGTTTAAATTTCGCTCAGCGTTTGAAAAACCCAAGCACGCGGTCGCGGGCTTCGTCCGTGGGCATCAGGATTGCTGGCTTTTCCAGTTCGACGGCAAAGCCATCACGGTTCGGGTCGCTGAAGGCGGAGATGCAATCCTTGGATTGCACCAATGCCTGACGCGAAAGTTCGGAAATACGTGTGGTTGTTTCGTCGCAAAACCCGTCCAGATTATCTGGCTCGACGGCCCATTGGGCAACGCCAAGGCGCGCGGCCTCTTGCCCGTCAATCAACTCGCCGCCAAGGATCAGGCGCGATGAAACGCCGGGGCCACACAGGCGTGTCAAACGCTGCGTGCCACCAGCACCGGGGATCATACCAACGCGCGCTTCGGGCAGGCCAATGCGGGCGGCTGTCGAAACGATGCGCATATCGCACGACAACGCCAGCTCTAACCCGCCGCCCATGGCCGCACCGTTGATAACGGCCAGTGTAACGGCAGGAAATGCTGCGATGCGGTCAAACAACTTGTGCAACGAGCGGGTATAAGCCTGCATCTTTGGGGTGCCGTCGGGGTCATCAAACAGCCCGGCGATCATTGCAAGATCGGCCCCGGCGCAGAAAACTTTCTGCTTACTTCTGATCGCCAATACCGTGGGACCGGCCGCCTCGGCCTTGTCCAAAGCGGCGTGCATCTGCGCAACGAACGCATCGTCGATCGCATTCACTGGCGGGTTTTCCATCACGATGATGCCAGCCTGATCGTTTTGTTCATAGGTAATCATTTTTCGTTCTCCACACCAGTTTCATCCAGTCGGTTTTGGATGATGAATTTTTGAATTTTTCCCGACGGGTTCATCGGCAGCTCCGGCTAGATTTCCAGCCGTTCAGGCAGCTTGAACATCGCCACGCCTTTGCCTTTCAGGAAAGCAACCATTTCCGGCAAGCTAAGGGTCTGGCCAGCCCGAAGCACCAGAACCGCGCAGCCGGTTTCGCCAAGACGTTCATGGGGGATGCCGACCACGGCTGCGCGTTCGACCGCCGGGTGGGCCATCAGATAATCCTCGACCTCGCGCACGGAAATGTTCTGCCCACCGCGAACGATTATCTCTTTTTTACGGCCGACAACGCGCAGCGATCCGTCAGGCAGCAGGCGGGCCAGATCGCCGGAATGATACCAGCCATCTTCCTTTAGATCACGCCGTGTCAGTTCCGGTTCACCAAGATAGCCAAGGAAAGCATGTGGCCCGCGCGACAACTCTTCGCCAACCTCACCGGTCGGAAGGTCGTCATCGTTTTCGTCAATGATCCTGACTTCAATACCGGGCAGCGGGCGACCATCGGTGTTCCATGCATTCTCGATCGGATCAGCGGGGAATACGACGGTGTGGGGCGGTGCCTCGGTTGCACCGTAGACTGACATCACGCGAAAGCCGACGTCGGTTGCGCGCCGGGCCAGAACCTCGGGGATTGGCGCGCCACCGCACAGGAAATAGCGCAAGTCAGGCAGGCTATTGCCGGTTGCCTCAAGGGCGGCGGCTGTATCGGCCAGAAACGGCGTCGCGCCCATTGTCCAGGTGCAACGATGCGCCGCCATCTGTGCGGCTGCCGCCTCGCCATTAAACACATCCAGCAGTGACAGGGTGCCACCGGTGGTAAGGGTCAGAATGACACCGTGCATAAACCCGGTCGTGTGCGATATTGGCGAGGCCATAAAGGCCACATCGTTCGCGCCCAGTCCAAGCGTTGTTGCCAGCGCGTTTTCGCCAAACATCACCGTGTTATGGGTATGCACAGCACCTTTGGGCCGGGATTCTGTG
>JAHRVD010000305.1 GCA_019090845.1 Marinosulfonomonas sp. | reverse complement strand
GGGAATACGCTGCCTTATCGGGGCAGGCTGCAGCACTTGGGCGCGATTTTGACATAAGCGGTCTGGCGGCGATCAGCGACGCCGACTATGCCAACTTCAAACCGGTGCAGTGGCCAGTATCAGCCAGCCACACGACATCGGATCGTTTCTTTGCACGGGGCGGCTTTTATCACACTGATGGCCGGGCGCGCATGGTGCCGGTTGCATCTGCGCCGATACCTTTTCAAGCCGACGGAATTTTTCATCTGAATTCCGGGCGGGTCCGCGATCAGTGGCACACCATGACTCGCAGTGGAAAATCCCCACGTCTGAACCAACACGAGACAGAGCCTTTCGCCCAAATCCACCCTGAAGATGCGCAAAGCCTTGACGTTGAAAGCGGTCAACTGATTGAAATTGTGTCCGCGCAGGGGAAAGCTGTGGTGCGGGCAAAGATCACTGATCGCACCGCGCGCGGCAGCGTATTTGTGCCAATGCACTGGAGTGGTGCCAACACATCAACCGGGCGGGTGAACGCGCTGATCGCAGGGGTGGCGGACCCGGTTTCAGGACAACCTGCACTTAAAGCAAGCCGGGTCCGACTGCGCCGGTTCACCCCGCTTTGGTACGGTTTTGCCGCCTCGGTCGCACAAATGCAGCCCAATTCGGTATATAGCGCAGTTTCCCGCACACCCAGCGGTTCAAGTTGCGAACTGGCCGGACTAAGCCAGCCCGACAACTGGGAGAATGAAGCACGTCGTGTTTTAAACCTGAATTCCGGCGGCGCCAGCCAGATGAGTGACACCTCTAGTGGTATCGTCCGTGTGGCAATCCACGACGGTGCAAAGTTGGCAGGTTTGTTCTTTGCAGGGCCAAATCCAGTTAAAGTCGTGCGCCAACTGGCCAACTCGCGGCTAAACAGTGACGAACAAGCCCTGATCGCGTTGGCGGGGATACCGGCGTCAGGGCAACCCGACCCCGGCCGCACGGTTTGTGCGTGTTTCAACCTTGGGATCAACACAATACGGCAATCTATCCAAGACGGCGCCACAACAATGATCGCTTTGGGAAATTGCACCGCTGCGGGGACCAACTGTGGCTCTTGCAAGCCGGAATTGCAGACTCTGATCGACAACATACCGATATTAACTGCCGCCGAATAAACGGGAAAACCGATGCAAAAATCCGAAATCTTCGTCCGCGCTGATCAGCACAGGGCATTGGGCCTAAGTACATTTGCTTTCACCATCTGCTTTGCAGTTTGGACTATATTTTCGATCATAGGTTTCAAAATCAAACAAGATCTGGGCCTAAGTGACACCCAGTTCGGCCTGCTGGTGGCAACGCCGATATTAACCGGATCAATCAGCCGCATCTTCCTTGGCATATTGACCGAACAATACGGCGGACGAATTGTATTTCCGTTGCAAATGCTGCTCTCGGCAGCCGCGGTCTGGATGCTGACAACGGTGCATACTTACGAAATGTTTTTACTGGTGGCGCTTGGGCTGGGGTTGTCAGGCGGGTCGTTTATTGTTGGCGTTGCCTACGTCTCGCGCTGGTTTGAGAACAAGAATCAGGGAACCGCGCTAGGTATCTTCGGCGTCGGGAACGTCGGTGCTGCCGTCACCAATTTCGTTGCGCCATTTCTGGTTGTAGCCCTTGGTTGGGAAGGCACAGCACAGGTCTATTCCGTGGCGCTGGCGATGACTGCACTATTGTTCTACGCATTGGCCAAACCCGACCCCGAGCACCAGCGCCGTCAGGCGGCCGGCGAAAACCATGTGTCGATTTCCCAACAGTTGGCACCTTTGAAAAACGTGCAGGTTTGGCGGTTTTCAGCCTATTATTTCTTTGTTTTCGGGGCTTTCGTAGCACTCGCATCCTTCTTGCCACGCTATTATGTCGGCGCATATGGACTTGAATTGACGACTGCCGGAATTCTGGCGGGATTGTATTCTTTGCCCGGATCCGTCTTTCGCGCCGTAGGTGGGTGGATGTCGGACAAGTGGGGCGCACGTTCAGTGATTTATGCAACTTTTTTCGTGTCGCTGTTGGTTCTGTTCATCATGTCCTACCCTGGCAGTCATCACATCGTGCAGGGTATTAACGGGACAATTGAATTTGATCTTTCTGTATCTCTTGGCGTATTTGTCGCGCTTAGTGTGGTGCTGGGTTTTGTGATGAGTTTGGGCAAGGCCGCCGTTTTTAAACATATCCCACACTATTACCCGGATCACGTTGGTTCTGTCGGGGGATTGGTCGGGATGATTGGCGGACTTGGCGGTTTCATTTTGCCTATTGCATTTGGTATTCTGCTGGACACCACTGGTATTTGGACCGCCCCGTTCATGCTCCTGTTCTTGATAGTAGCTGTCTCCACGCTGTGGATGCACGTTTCTATTCGCAAAATCGAAAGACAAAAACACCCACGAATTGGACTGGAAACTTATTCCTGAAGGCCCGGAGCACTGACCGGTCACAGCCTTTGGCGCAGACCGGGTTGTTTTGCCAAACGGGGGTTTCTGGCGCGTTGTAATCCCTGAAGGGATGCGAGATGAGAATGAGGACAGGGGCGGGCATACCTGCTTGACCATTTTCCTGAGGTCCAATAGTAGGTTTTTTGGTTCGCGGGCGTTGTGTAATGGTAAGACCTCAGCCTTCCAAGCTGATGATGCGGGTTCGATTCCCGCCGCCCGCTCCAGATAATTAGCATACGCCGCTGGCGCCAAAGCTACTCGGTATCTGCGATACACTCAGCTTATCGGGCAGCATTAAATCTTTCATGGATAATTCGGTAAAAAACCATCGCGATAACGGCAGAGTTGGCGAACTTGTGATGCGGTAGATGGCCTGCGCATCATTACCCGCCTTGAAGGCCGCGCATGCCCCGGTTATGTCCAATCCATTGAATGAGGGCAGCAATGGCACAACAGCTAGAAGAGCGCGAAAAATCCAAACAGCTTGGCGCGTTAAG
>JAHRVD010000304.1 GCA_019090845.1 Marinosulfonomonas sp. | reverse complement strand
TCAAGCAGTGCGCACTGGCGCTTTCATTAGCACAATCTCTTCGGACATTGTGGGGTGAACTGCAACTGTTTGATCGAAATCTTCCTTGGTTGCCCCCATTTTTACGGCAATTCCGACCATCTGGATCATCTCGCCCGCGCCGGGCGCTATGATATGGGCGCCGATAATCTTGCGAGTTTGGGTGCAAACGATCAGTTTGAACAGAACACGTTCGTCCTTGCCGATGAACGAATTTTGCATTGGCCGGAACGCCGCACTGTATACTTCGATCGGGCGTTCATCGCGCGCTGCTTCCTCGGTCATGCCGACCGAGCCGTATTCCGGCTGGGTGAAAACGGCCGACGGGATCAGACTGTGATCGGGTTTTGTGGGGTTACCCTTAAACACCGTTTCAACAAAGGCCGCCCCTTCGCGGATCGCAACCGGTGTCAGGTTCACCCGGTCCGTCACATCACCCACAGCAAAGATCGATGGAACCGAGGTTTGCGAATAGTCGTCAACTTCGATTTGCCCAAAACGCCCCAGTTTTACGCCTGCTTCTTCCAGCCCAAGACCGGCCGAGTTTGGCTTGCGCCCGGTGGCATAGATCACCGCATCAAATTCCGCCTCGCGCCCATCCGTGGCCTTTACCCAGATGCCCGCGCCGCGCTTTTCCAACCGCTCAACATCGGTGCCCACATGCAGCTCCACCCCCTGCCGCATCATCATTTCGGCAATATGGCCGCGTGCCTCATCGTCAAAACCACGCAAAACCTGCGCGCCGCGATAATACTGCGTTACGCCAACGCCCAGCCCGTTCAGGATACAGGCAAATTCGCAGGCGATATATCCGCCGCCCACGATCAACACCTTTTTGGGCAGATCTTCCATCAGGAAAACGTCGTTGGACGTCCATGCAAGCTCGTGCCCCGGAACCGTGTCAGGCACAAACGGATAGCCCCCTGTGGCCACCAGAATATGCTTGGCCGTGAATGTCTGCCCATCAGCCAGCTGCACCGTATGGGCATCTTGCAGCACTGCGCGCTGGTCATAGATATCCACGCCCGGGCGGGCCAGATTGGTGCGATAGATGTTTTCCAGCCGATCCAGTTCGCCGTGCAGCCGGGTGCGGAATTTCGACCAGTCAAACACGCCCGCCTTAACCGACCAGCCGTATTCATGTGCGTCCTGCATCGCACCGGAATAACCCGAAGCAAACACCATCAGCTTTTTGGGCACACAGCCGCGTATCACGCAGGTGCCCCCCATCCGGTATTCTTCCGCCAACGCCACCTTGGCCCCGGTTTCAGCAGCAACCCGACCCGCGCGCACGCCGCCAGAGCCACCACCAATTACAAACAGATCATAATCGAAGGCCATACGCCCTCCTTAGTTCATTCGGGAATTCATTCAGGATCAATCAGCGAGATCCAGAAATATATTATCGCTCGTGGCAAATTCAACGCGGTCTTCTTCCCGTGTGCCGGCATTTATGTCTTCGACCTCGACCCTGCCATCCCCATGGCCGGTCACAACCACGTCACATATATCTATGAAAAGCCCGTTTTCGACCACGCCGGGAACCTGATTAAGCACCAGTGACAATTGCCGGGCGTTGCCGATGCTTTTAACGTGCAGATCAAGAATATGGTTGCCCTCGTCAGTTACATAGGGCGCGTCCCGGTTCATTCGGATCGACGATTTCTGCCCCAGCACATCCATTGAGAACAGCAATTCTTCGATCAGCGCCTTTGAGGTCTGCCAGCCAAACGGGATCACTTCGACCGGCAGGGGAAATGCGCCCAGCTTTTCCACTCGCTTAGAGGCATCCGCGATCACAATCATCTGATCGCTGGCGGTCGCAACGATCTTTTCCTGCAACAAAGCCCCGCCGCCGCCCTTTATCAGGTTCAGTTCGGCATCAAATTCATCCGTTCCGTCAATCGTCAGATCAAGCCAGCGTGCCTCATCCAGTGACACCACCTTGATACCGACTTGCCGCGCGATTTCCGCTGTGCGGGTCGAGGTCGGGACACCAACGATCCGCAATCCTTCACTTTGCACCCGTTCGCCAAGGCATTTGACCAGCCATGCGGCGGTCGAGCCGGTGCCCAGCCCCACCTTCATGCCGTCCTCGACAAAGGCACTGGCGCGTTTGGCGGCGACAAATTTGGCAGTATCAATGGGTGACAGGTTTTCAGACATGTAACAGGGCTCCGTGGCAGCGACTCCGTGATTGGTTTGGCTTATAGGTAACTTGGCCCTGCGGCGCGAGAGGAATTCGCGCCAAATACGACCCGCTCCGCCGCTGCGCGCATTTTGCGGCGCAAACGTCGTTTTTGACTTTGACCCAAGGGGGGACATGGCGCAAAACTTGGCGGGATCTGGCAGGATGGTTTGCGCGATGTTTCTTTCGGTTTTTGAGATGTTCAAACGTGGTGTTGGCCCTTCGTCCTCGCATACGATGGGGCCGATGGTGGCGGCTGCGCGGTTTCTGGACCGGCTGCGCGCCTCGCCGTTTTCAGCCCATCGGCTGCGTGCCTCGCTGCATGGGTCATTGGCATTCACCGGTGTTGGCCATGCAACCGATCGGGCTGTGATCCTTGGCTTGGCCGGGTTTCAGCCGGAAACATACGACCGGGATCGTGCCGACGCCGCGCTGAAACAGGTTAAAAAAACACAGCGCGTCACCCCGGACGGGCTGGCCCCGCTGGCCTTTGACCCAAAGGTCGATCTGGTATTTGATTATGCCCACACCCTGCCGGGCCATGCCAACGGGATGGTCCTGACAGCGGTGGATGCTCAGGGCGATGTGATCGCGCAAGAGACCTATTATTCTGTCGGCGGTGGCTTTGTGCTGACCGAGGCTGAATT
>JAHRVD010000303.1 GCA_019090845.1 Marinosulfonomonas sp. | reverse complement strand
GATTATTCCAAGGGAAAAAACGATGGTATCGACATTGGTGCCAACGCCGGGACCACCGTCAAGGCAGCCGCCAGCGGCACAGTTGCGCTCATCTCCCATGACACCGAACAGGTGCCAATTGTCTTCTTGCGCCACGCAAATAACTTGGTGACTATTTATGCAGGCGTTGACCGGCTAACGATCCAGAAGGGTGACAAAGTCAAACGCGGCGAATCTATCGCCAAAGTGCGTGCCGCCAGCCCAAGCTTTCTGCATTTTGAAGTGCGTAAGGGGATGGAAAGCGTTGATCCGACAGAATTGCTGAAGTAACGGCGACGGCGCGATTTTACATGGCGCCCTTCAACCAATTCACTGCCCGTGAACCCTGATGCCAACCGCACGAAGTGCCAGAAGACGTGGCGCCAAAGGCGTCTCAGCTAACCAGCTGAACGCCCTTTCGCCCGGCCAGATCGACGAAATACTGCCAGGCCACCCGGCCTGAGCGTGAGCCCCGCGTGGCCTGCCATTCAATAGCTTCTGCGCGCAGGGTATCGGCATCAATCTGCAATCCGTAAGCCGTGCAATAGCCGCCGATCATGTCCAGATATTCATCCTGACTGCAGGCATGAAATCCCAGCCACAGGCCAAAACGATCCGACAGGGATACTTTTTCCTCAACCGCTTCGGATGGGCTGATTGCCGAAGAGCGCTCATTTTCGATCATATCGCGCGGCATCAGATGGCGCCGGTTTGAGGTGGCGTAAAACACCACGTTTTCAGGCCGCCCTTCGATCCCGCCATCCAGAATTGCCTTCAGCGATTTATAATGCTCGTCGTCATGCGAAAATGATAAATCATCGCAAAACAGCAGGAACCGCTCATCAGCCGGGCGTAGCAGGTTCAACAACCGCCCGATCGACGGCAGGTCTTCGCGCTGCACCTCGATCAGTTTCAGCCGCTGCCCGTTTGCCACAACTTCACCATGGACCGCCTTCACCAGTGACGATTTTCCCATCCCGCGCGCGCCCCACAACAGCGCGTTGTTGGCAGGCAGCCCGCGCGCAAATTGCACAGTGTTTTCCATCAGCGTGTCGCGTGACCGGTTGATCGCCACAAGCAGCGCCAAATCGACCCGGTTGACCTTGACCACAGGTTCCAGCCGGTCCGGTTCCACATGCCACACGAAAGCATCCGCACCGCCAAAATCCGGCGCATCAAGTGGTGCTGGTGAAATCCGCTCTAACGCTTGCGCGATCCGTTCCAAGGCGGCGTCATTCATTCGCTGGCACTTTCTTCGTCGTCGTCATCGTTTTCATCTTCATCCAACAAGCCTTCGGCCCGCAGCCGCTCATTGCGCTTTTTCTCAACACGGCGAACCAGCCAGATCGACACTTCGTAGAGCCCATAGACAACAACAAAAAGTATGACTTGGGTAATCACGTCCGGCGGTGTGACGATTGCGGCCAGACACAGGATCGCAACAACTGCATATTTGCGCACATTGCCAAGCCCCTCGGCGCTGACCAGCCCCGCCTTGCCCATCAGTGTCAGTAAAACCGGCAGTTGGAAACACAAGCCAAAGGCCACGATAAACTTGATCGACAGGCGCAGGTATTCCTGAACCGAGCCCTGAAAATCGACCGCAGCCGTGACCTCGCCACCCTCGCCCGCCGATGGTGCACCCGGCTGCTGAAAGCCAAGAAAGAAATCAAACGCCAGCGGCATGACCACGTAAAACGCAAACGCAGCCCCCAGAAGAAACATCAGCGGCGAGGCCAGCATGAACGGCAAAAACGCATTCTTTTCCGTGCGATAAAGGCCCGGCGCCACGAACCGCCACAGCTGATAGCTGATATAGGGAAACGAAAGGACCAGACCGCCAAACAGCGAAATTGAGATCGCGACAAAGAACCCTTCCTGCAGCTTGATCAGGATCAGCCCGCAATCGGTCTGCCCGCGGTCGGCCATGGCACTGCACAGAGGGTCGGTCAAAAAGTTAAAAATCGGGTTCCAGACCGTAAAGCAGATCACTATGCCGATTATAAAAGCGATGGCCGAATGGATCAGCCTGTTGCGCAATTCGGCCAGATGCTCGATCAGCGGCGCTGCACTTTCTTCGATGTCATCATTTTCTTCGATGTCGTCGGTGCTGCTCATTCAGCGGCCCTCTTGGCGCGCGGTTTTTTCGCAGCCGGTTTGGCAGCCGGTTTGGCGGATGCTTTGGCCGTTACTTTCGCCGTTACCTTGGCCGGTACTTTGGCCGGTGTTTTGGCGGCGGGCTTCTTTGCAGCAGGCGTGGCCGCAGCTTTCTTCGTCGCGGGTTTGGCAGTTTTCTTTTTCGCAGCCGGTTTCTTGGCCACGGCTTTTTTCTTGGGTGCGGGTTTATCTGATGCCGCGTCTTTTGCAGCGGCGCGCGCACTGGCTGCTTTGGATGCAGCAGCCTTGGTTTTTTGCGTTTTTTCAGACCGCTCTTTTCTTAAAGCAGCAGTTGCCGGCCCGGCCGTTGTTTCAGACGTATCCAGCGGATCCAAATTTCCAAAGTCCTTGGCGACATCTTTTAGCGCATCCAGCCCAAGGTTCTTTGGCGAAGTCATCTTTTTCAGGTCTTTGGCGACATCCTTGACGCCTGCCTCATCGGCAGCATCTTCCATCGCGCGGCTGAATTCGCGCGCCATTCCGCGCGCTTTGGCAGTAAAACGACCTAGCGTGCGAAACATTCCGGGCAGGTCTTTAGGACCAACCACGATCAGCGCAACAACGCCGATGACCAATAGTTCGGTCCAGCCAATATCAAACATAAGCGTTCAATCCCAGACGGTCAGGCGATCAGGCCTTGTCTTTTTCAGCTTCCGGCGTGACGTCACGGGCGGCATCGGCGGTGTCTTCAAGTTCTTTGCTGCCGTCACTCACGCCTTTTTTGAACGACGTGATGCCTTTGCCAACTTCGCCCATAAGCGAAGAAATCTTGCCGCGTCCAAAAAGGACCAGCACGACAACGGCGATCAGCAGAAGGCCGGGAAGGCCAATATTGTTGAGCATGGGTTTTCTCCCTTGTCCGAGGCGATCAGCCGCCCCTTCGTGTTCACCAAATGTATGTATGGACTAAGTGCTGTTTGGAAAAGCACCAAAACCGTTTTGCTTCAAGTTTTTTCAGGATGGCGACCCTGTTTTGGCACAAAATGGCGCGGCTTGATCCATCGACGCACCGGTTTTTACCAGACAATTCATCAATTTTTACTTTAACTACTACCCGTTAGGCATTGTTTTCAAATACAAAACAACGCTCACGCCTAATCATCAACCAAAGCGGGGTTCCTGGCTCGGGCAAAAATACAGACGGCACCGTCGCCTTAAGCAGTGAGCCATCATAATCCATCTGAAATTCCACCAGACTTTCACGCCCGATAAAGCGCGCACGTTTAACAATACCGCGCGCCGGGATTCCGTCTTGTGGTGTGGGGTTAGGACCTTTGCCATCCCGATCAAAATCCATACGCAGGTGTTGCGGGCGAATTACAATGTCAATTTTGGTTTTGTCCGGATGGCCAGGCGCAAAAAAATCGCCAAAGGCCGTGTCGACCAATGATCCATTAACAATGCCGTGTATTACGTTGATATCACTAAAGAATGCGGCCACCAACTTATCACTTGGTGCGTTGTAGATATTATAAGGCGCGCCAAGCTGCACAATGCGCCCGTCGCGCATCAACGCGATTTCATCTGCCATTCGCATCGCTTCATCTGGCTCATGGGTTACCAGCAAAACGGCCGTGCCTTCGTCTTTAAGCACGCTCAGAGTAGTGTCACGAATATCATCCTTCAGGCGTTCATCAAGTCCTGAAAACGGCTCATCCATCAACATGATGCGCGGGCGGGGCGCTATAGCGCGGGCCAACGCTACGCGTTGTTGCTCGCCACCAGAAAGCTCATGGGGGTAGGCATCAATGGCGACCGCCATATCAACCCGTTCCAGCAAATCCACGACTCGCTTTTGTTGCTCGGGCTTCGGACCGGTCAGCCCAAAGGCCACATTTTCGGCAACTGAAAGATGCGGGAAAAGGGCGAAATCCTGAAACATCAGGCCGATCGAGCGCGCTTCGGGCGCCGTAAAGACGTTTTGGTCGCTGAT
>JAHRVD010000302.1 GCA_019090845.1 Marinosulfonomonas sp. | reverse complement strand
TAGGTTTCGGGCGTGACCATCGAGCTTTCGATGTGCATATGCGTGTCGATCAGGCCCGGGGTCAGGATAAGGCCATCGGCTTTGATTTCACGGACTGTATCGCTTCTGCTGGCTGGCGGATGAACAGATGCAATCAACGGGCCGCATATGCCGACGTCCGCCGGGCGCAATTGGCCAGTGATTAGATCGGCAAGGGTAGCGCCAGTAATCAACAGGTCAAACGGTGCATCGCCCCGTGCCGCGGCGACCGCGCGATCGCGTAGTTCTGGTGCGTTCAGGTCATCCGGTTCCATCATTGGCTTTCCTTCAGCGCTGACAGGCAAAGGGCGCGAATTTTTTCGCTGTCCAGCCCGGTGACAATCGTGGCATTTGCCTGATCCGGATTGCGCGTGTCCACGATGGTGCGGCCCCGGCAAGGAGAATCGTCAAGCTCGATAGCGATGTGCGCAGGACAGATTTCAAACAGATCAGAGCGTACAAATGCTGCCGCGGCGACCGGATCATACAAAGCCATTGTTTCGCGCCCGCGGGTCAGGGCGATGTCTAAATATCCGCCCAGAATATCTGCGAGCAGTTCGTTTTGCGAATGCTCGGATGAGCGCACGTCAGATATGTCGGTTTCGTTGATTTCAACCCGGCGACAGGCATCCAGATCGACCATGCAAATCGGGACGTTGCGGGCCAACAGAATGGCCAGCGATTCAGGATCAGCAAATGCGTTGAACTCGGCCGACGGGGTGTGGTTGCCAGATGTTAGCCCGCCCCCCATCCAGGTGATTTGTCCAATCTGCGAAAGAAGATCGGGGCGCGACAGGGCAAGTGTGGCCAGATTGGTTAGCGGCCCCAACGCAAGGATTTTGCAATCATCGTTCTGCTCCAGCCATGTGCAAAGCTCTGGCAGGGCTGGGGCGAAGTTGGCGGTTATTTGGGGCAGGTTTGCACCGCGTGTCCGCATGCCGGTCACGCCGTGAATACGTTCGGCGGTTTCAACTTTGCCAATAATTGCGCGGTCTGCGCCGGTCCAGATCGGCACCTGCCAGTCAAACGATCTGGCCGCGCCCGCTGCATTCTTTTCAACCTGTGCCAATGTCGCATTGCCGAAACTAAGCGATATACCATCCACGTGGCGATGCTGCATTACCAGCAAGACGGCAAACAGATCGTCGGCGCCCATATCGGTGTCGATCCAGACCCCCATCAACCGACCCGCGCCAGATGGACGGCTGCATCGGAGGGCAAATCAAAATCAACACTCTGGCCGATTTCAAACGCCGGCTGGGCCACCGAAACATCCGCCTTTACCACGCCAATTTTGCTGTCCAGCACATATTCGCGCCGCTCCCCCGCGAACGAAGCCCCGCGCACCGTACCGCTATAGGGCCCTTTCCCCAAAACCACAGCGCTGGGGCGCCATGCGTTTCCGCCGCCTTTGCCGTCCGGCAGGATCGTCTCGAACCCGACAAAATCAGCGGCAAAACCTGATACTGGCGCGGAATAAATCTGCTCTGGCGTGCCGATCTGTTCGATTGCCCCGTCGCGCATCAGGACAATCCGATCAGCCAGTGCCAAAGCCTCGGATTGATCGTGGGTCACGAAAACCATCGTGATGCCGGTGTCTTTTTGCAGCCGCTGAAGCTCTGTGCGCATTTCCAGCCTTAGCCGCGCATCAAGATTGGACAAGGGTTCATCCAGCAACAGGACTTTGGGTTTCATCACGACCGAGCGGGCAAGCGCGACGCGTTGCTGCTGGCCGCCCGACAAATCGGTGGGGTGACGGTCGGCGAATTCACTTAGTCCAACCATTTCCAACCCAGCCATAACCTTTTGCTTCAGGTTGGATTCCGAGCGCAGGCGCAGGCCGAAGGCAACATTTTCAAAAACGCTCAGGTGTGGGAACAATGCGTAAGACTGAAACACCAACCCGACCTGGCGTTTGCTGGGCGGTCTGCGCGAAACGTCATTGCCGTCAATCCAAACTTTGCCGCCACGCAAAGGCATCAGCCCGGCGATTGCACGCATCGTCGTGGTCTTACCGCAGCCCGACGGGCCGAGCAGTGTTATCAGCTCACCCTTGTTGATTGACAGGTTCAGCCCTTCGACGGCGATTGTCTTGCCGTATGCAAGCGTCAGGTTTTCCAGCAACACAAAGTCAGACATATTTTGATAATCCCAGAAACTTTTCGGCCGCAAAGATGATACCGATCGACATGAATGCTAACAGCGACGACAGCGCCGCGACCGATGGATCATAGTTAATTTCCATGTATGCCATCATGTCGATTGGCAGCGTGCGCAACCCCGGCCCCGACAAAAACAGCGACACTGGCACCTGATTGAAACTGGTGACAAACCCCAGAATAAAGGCTGCTAGAACGCCGCCGCGAATATTGGGCAGCACAACCCGCCGGAAGGCGCCGAAACGCGAGCATCCCAGCAAAAGCGCGGCCTCTTCCATGTCGACGCGCAGGTTTTCCATGCTGGCAGATACAACACGCACAGCGTAGGGCAACACCAGCGCCGTATGGGCCAGAAACAGTGCTGGGCCGATGCCAAAGCCGGTTGGAATGACCAGATAGCGCAGCAGCGCGAGGCCAACGATGATGCCGGGAACGATGATCGGGGATGAAACGATCAGGCGAACCGTCTCGGCACCCGGAACCTTATATCGGGTCATCGCGTAGGATGCCGGCACGCCAAGAACCAGTGCTGTAAATGTGCCAAAGATGGCCAGAAACATCGACACGCCAAAGCTGGCCCGGAAGCTTTCGATCTGAAAAACCTTGATGAACCATTTCAGCGAAATCCCCTGAGGCGGAAACGCAAGGTTGTTTCCGGCCGAAAGCGAGGCTGCGATTATAATCAGGAATGGCCCGATCAGGAACGTCAGTGTGATGCCAAGAATAACCCATGTGGCAAGTCGGCTGTTCATCGGCTTTTCCGTGCGGTTGCGATGCGTTTAAGCAGCAGGTTGGCAGAAAAGCTCATGACGATAAGGATCATCGCGATCACGCT
>JAHRVD010000301.1 GCA_019090845.1 Marinosulfonomonas sp. | reverse complement strand
TACCACGGGAGCCCTGCCATGACCCTCTTAAAACGTTTCCCAACCTTCCTGTTCGCATTTATCCTTCTCTTCACAACATCCGCCAATGCTGCCGACACGCTCGTCATGCCTGCGGACACCACGCTGATAGTGTTGCGCCACGCCGACAGATATGAAGAAGACCTGAACGCGAGAGGCATCGCGCGCGCGGCAGCCTTACCGGGCGCGCTTGCCGGAATGGCGATTGATGCAATCTATAGCCCGGACCTGAAGCGCAATCTGGATACCGCTGCCCCGCTGGCAGCCGAACGTGGGCTGACGGTCACTACCCGCGCGACGAACAATGTCGCGCGCACCATGTTCGCCCAAAGCCCCGGCAAGACCATCGTCTGGGTCGGCAATAAGGGTAATATCAACGCAATCTGGGACGATATCGGCGCTCAGGATCCGCCGCCGCTGGCCTATGGCGATCTGTTTATCATTCGCCCGGACGCATCCGGTAACCCCGTCGTGACCCGCAAAACCTATGGGGTTGTTGCAGGCAACTAAGGCCTGTCGCTATGCCAAGCCAAACCCCAATTCTCTGGTCCTTCCGCCGCTGCCCTTATGCGATGCGGGCACGTCTGGCGATCGCCTCGGCGGGCATCCCGATAGAGCACCGCGAAATTCTGCTGCGCGACAAGCCGACCGCATTCCTTGCCGCATCGCCCAAGGGCACCGTTCCTGTGGTCATTGCCGGCGATCTGGTGATCGAGGAAAGCTTTGATGTAATGCTGTGGGCGCTGAACCAAAATGACCCCGACAACTGGCTGGATGTCCCACCCGAAGCCTACGATCTGATTGATGAGACGGTCGGTCCGTTCAAGACCGCACTTGACCGATATAAATACGCCAGTCGGATTGAAAATTCCGACCCAAAGGTCGATCGCGCCAATGGTTCTGCATTTTTGCTCAAACTCGACAGGATGCTCAGTAGCCAGTCTTGCCTTGGCGGCGTCGACTATCGCCTGACGGATATGGCAATTTTACCGTTCGTGCGTCAGTTCGCCCATGTGGATCTGGATTGGTTCAACGCCCAGCCCTGGCCCGACCTGTCCCGTTGGCTGGCAGATTTCAAAGCCTCTGACCGGTTCCGGAAAATCATGGTCAAACATCCGCTCTGGACACCCCGGCCGGATACCTGAGCGGTGGCCGTTTGATGAGCAACGCACCAGTTCTGGACCGGTGACCTCAACTTATCCACAGAAACCCCACAAAGAATCCACAAATGCCGTGGAATCTCCTCAGAAATAGCCCATTCGCACCACAATCTGCCCGAAATCTCTCATTGCGAAACGATCTGTTCGCCGTTTCGTAACAATAAACTTAGCAATGGGAGGTTTCATGAAAACCTTAGCACTCACACTTACTGCTGCCGCTTTTTCGACTACATCCGCGCTAGCCGGTGTCGCCGATGTTTCAACCCCGGCAGATGTTATTCACCCAAATATTCACCAGAACGTCGGTGGCGGTAACAACGCCAACCCGAACGGCGCCAACGATGGCGGCGGCAATTTGCACGGGATTGCAAATGTTCCGGGCCAGTCCGACGCGGATCCCGCAACCGGCGAGCCGGGTTTTGCCGACCAGCTGGGAACTGTGCACGGCGGGATTGGCAGCAAAAACAAGAACGCAAACTAAAATCGGAGCGGGGCACAACACTTGTGCCCCGTGCGACCCGCTGGTGCAGCCCGCCTCGGATGTGACTTAATCCAAACCGGCCATGCTTTTCCCGCCTTCAAATATCACCACTGGGCGAAATTTGAATAAGCGGCGGGTTATCATGGATATAGTGATGGGAAAATTTGGTCCGCGGCAAACGGGCGATCAAATGGTATTGATCTCTATTCGGAATTCAGCATCGCACTGTCAGGCTTTTCAGTTTGCCCGACGCGGGGAACTCGACCGCGCTGGCAGTCTTAGATCAAGAATTGTTATCGTCAAAACGCTGGCTCAACACAGTTAGTGCAACCAAACGCCGGTATTGACCTGCGGGCGCTTTGAAATGAAAGCAACCGGAACCGCACGGCGGGTTGAGCGAAAGCTAACCGCAGACTTTGGTTCCTGAGTGACCTTGGTGAAATCCACATTACGACCTGCCAGAGCGGCTTTACGGCCAGTGCGAGCTTTTTGAATAAAATTTGTCATAGTAGCGCCTTTGCATCTGGTGTTTCCTGAATTTACACTAAAGTCACAATCGCTACACAATTTGGACATTGTTGTAAGTTCATGACCAAAAAGGGGCGGTGGTTCGTCACAAATGCGTCGAATTTCGGTTTTTTCCTTGGCCAGCATAAAACATTTGCGAACAAACGACCGGAAAACCTACATTTTAGTTAATATTAATAAATGGTTAATGGAAGGTTCCTAGGTAATTGCTTCGCCCTAGCCGCAAATAGAACGTAAAATTTCTCTTAACGGAATATCATTTTTTTTCCGCATCCGAAGATACAATGGCCGTAAATATAAGTCATTGAAGCAATTTTAGTGATAGTCGACATATTCAGCATCACCTTGAATAAGCCAATAGTTGGGCGAAATGCATTTCAGGACCCAACTTTGCGACCTTAGGCCAAGTCAAAAACGCGCCCCAATACAGAAGCCGCGTATTCGACCGGCCCCCTTGCACAGGGTCGGCAAGACAACCGGCTGGGAAGAACTATGCACGAATTTTCTTGCTATTGAGTCCATCACGGCCCATATGCGCCCTGCGAACGTTATTCTTTTTCGACCACTGTTCTCCTTTTACGGCTACAGTCTATCGATCTTGCACTGACTAAGCCGGGCCACCGCACTGACGCGGGTGGCATTGTACTTAAGGAGAAATCACGATGGCTAATGGCACCGTGAAATGGTTCAACTCAACCAAAGGTTTTGGCTTTATTGAGCCAGAAGG
>JAHRVD010000300.1 GCA_019090845.1 Marinosulfonomonas sp. | reverse complement strand
GGAATTGATCTGGGAACATCAGGCGTCAAGGGCCTGTTGATGACGCCGGAACAGGTGGTTTTGGCGGAAGCAAACGCCTTAACGTTTCCCGCCCCCATGACGGCTGGTCCGAACAAGACCCGGGCGACTGGATTGAAGCGGCATCCCTAGTCTTGGATCAACTCGCCGCCGAGCACGATCTTTCCGCTGTATGCGGATTCGGACTGTCGGGTCAGATGCATGGCGCAACTGTTTTAGCTGCCGATGACAGCATATTGAGGCCGTGCATTCTGTGGAACGATACGCGGGCCAGCGTTGAAGCGGTGGAACTGGACCAGAATTCACAGTTTCGCGATATCTCAGGCAATGTGGTGTTCCCGGGGTTTACCGCGCCAAAACTGACGTGGTTGCGGGAACATGAACCCGAGGTTTTTAGCCGGATTGCCAAGGTGTTGCTGCCCAAAGATTATCTGCGGCTTTGGCTGACGGGTGAATATACCTCGGAAATGTCTGATGCTGCCGGAACAAGTTGGCTTAACACCGGCGCGCGTGATTGGAGCGATCCTTTGCTCGCCGCGTGTGGTTTGGATCGATCCCATATGCCAGGCCTTGTTGAAGGCAGCGCGGTGTCAGGCGTCCTACGCGATGAAATTGCCCAGAAATGGGGTATGAAACCGGGTAAAGTCAGTGTTGCTGGCGGAGCTGGTGACAATGCGGCAACAGCCATCGGAACCGGTGTGTCGCGCCCGGGCGAGGCATTTGTTTCGCTGGGAACTTCTGGTGTTCTTTTCGCTGCTTGTGATGCTTACCAGCCGGATCCCGAAACGGCTGTTCATACCTTTTGCCACGCGGTGCCGGATACATGGCACCAGATGGGGGTTGTGCTGGCCGCTGCAGATGCGCTGAACTGGTTTGCACGGCTTGTTGACCGATCTGCTGCAGAATTGACCGCTGGTCTTGGGGCGTTGCAGTCACCGGGAAAAACCCTTTTCCTTCCGTATCTTGGCGGGGAACGTACACCGCTGAATAACGCAACGATACGGGCAGGGTTTACAGGTCTCGAACACGTCACCGACACGCGATCAACAACCCGCGCGGTGCTTGAAGGGGTCGGGTTTGCGCTGAAAGATTGCCACGAAGCGCTGAAAGCAACAGGCACGGAAATCACCTCGCTCATCGCCGTGGGCGGCGGCAGCCAGTCGACCTATTGGCTGGAAGCACTGGCCTCCACCCTGAACCTTCCAATTCAATGCCCGATTGCCGGGGACTTCGGAGCCGCACTTGGTGCCGCACGATTGGGAATGATGGCAGCTGAAGGTGCCGGGGTTGAAATCGCACAAGCGCCGAAAATCCAGTCGGTAATCGACCCTGACCCAACCTTAACACCCGCGTTTGACGCCGCATATCGGCGGTTCAAATCAGCGCAATCCGCAATTGGAGACCTCTCATGAGCGACTTTTTCAAATCCATCGGGACAATTCAGTACGAAGGCCCTGACAGCGAAAACGAATTTGCCTTTCGCAGCTACAACCCCGACGAAATCGTCATGGGCAAGGCAATGGAGGATCACCTGAGGTTCGCTGTCGCCTATTGGCACAGTTTCGCATGGGAAGGCGGCGACCCGTTCGGCGGCGCGACTTTCGAGCGTCCGTGGTTCGGCGACGGGCTGGAGCAAGCCAAGCTCAAGGCCGACGTGGCGTTTGAGATGTTTGATATCCTGAACGCCCCTTATTTCTGTTTCCACGACGCGGATGTGCGCCCCGAAGGCGGCAGTTTTGCCGAAACGCGGCGTAATCTTGGAGAGATCGTCGACTATTTCGCCGAAAAGATGGAGGCCAGTTCCACAAAGCTGTTGTGGGGAACCGCCAACCTGTTTTCGCACCGCCGATACATGGCAGGTGCGGCCACCAACCCCGACCCAGATGTGTTTGCCTATGCCGCCGCCACGGTGAAAACCTGCATGGATGCGACGCACACGCTAAATGGTGAAAACTACGTACTTTGGGGTGGGCGTGAAGGCTACGAAACCCTGCTAAACACCGATCTGGCGCAAGAAGCCGAGCAGGCCGGTCGGTTTCTGTCGATGGTGGTCGAGTACAAGCACAAGATCGGCTTTGACGGCGCGATCCTGATTGAACCGAAGCCGCAAGAGCCGACCAAGCACCAGTATGATTATGACGTCGCCACGGTTTACGGCTTCCTGCGCCGGTTTGGGCTGGAAAACGAAGTGAAGGTGAATATTGAGCAGGGCCATGCAATCCTGGCGGGTCACAGCTTTGAACATGAGCTGGCGATGGCGACCAGCCTCGGAATTTTTGGCTCGATCGACATTAACCGCAATGACTATCAATCCGGCTGGGACACTGACCAGTTTCCGAACAACAAGCCCGAGGTGGGCCTTGCTTATTACGAAATCCTGAAAGCAGGTGGGTTCACAACGGGGGGCACGAATTTTGACGCAAAGCTGCGCCGTCAAAGCCTTGACCCAGAAGATTTGATCCTCGCCCATGTCGGCGCCATGGATATCTGCGCAGAAGGGTTGAAATCAGCCGCGCGTCTGCTGGAATCCGATCAGCTGGAGGCGCGACGGCGCGACCGCTACAAAGGCTGGCAAGCACCGGCAGCACAGGAAATGCTGACCGGCAGTTCACTGGCCGAGATTGAGGCCATGGTCGAAGCCGAAGACCTTGACCCGCAGCCCTGTTCGGGCCGTCAGGAACGGCTGGAAAACCTCGTCAATCGCTACGTTTGATCCGGGCCTACAGGAAACAAGGAAAACCAAAATGAAGATATTTGCAGACACTGCGGTCGTCAGTGAAATCCGCCAGCTTGACGACCGGATTGCGGCTACCCCAAGGTGTGTCCAGAGCCAATACTGTTAGCTTGATCGCGGACCGTTTTCGGCCGAGATCTTTGCCAGAACGCTTTCAATGCCAAATTGCTGGCTGTGGCGAACCGGGTCGGTTAGCACAAACGGTGCAAGACCGATTTGCGTTTCAGTCTGTTTGCCGGGCCGGATCAGTTTGGCGATGTCCAGCTCCAGAACGCTCAGCCGCGTTTCGATCAGAACGAGGTCGTCATAGGTAACCTGCGCTAATTCACTGTTCGGGCTTTCAGCCAGATCAGCTAGGTCACCCAGCAAAACCGCGGCACGGGTCAGGGTGCGTTCGATCCGTTCGGGCGAGGGCAAGTGGCCGGTTGTCAGCGTTTTGGATTTGGTCATTGTTTCTACTTTGTCAACAATTGGGCAGACAAGCCTTAGCAAGCGATGAGGCATACGGATAACAAAAAAAACCGAATGATCCGGTCGCGGCGTAAATCCGCCCAAGCCCGCCCACAGCCGGGTGATTTTCCGGACGCCAAAACCTGTCGCGCAGAATGGTTGCTTTCATCGCAGCACCGGTACCGATTTTATCTTGCGCCCAAGGGCGCGCGCCAATAGAAGGGCGGCTGAATTTTCTGAATTTGCCGCGCGGCGGCATATGCGATCTCGAAGGGATTTTACGCATGCAGGTCACTGAGACTCTGAACGATGGTCTGAAGCGCGGCTATCATATTTCTGTTTCCGCCGCTGAGCTGGAAGAAAAGGTCAACGAAAAGCTGGCTGAAGCGCAGCCGGACGTTGAGATGAAGGGCTTTCGCAAGGGCAAAGTTCCGATGGCCCTGCTGAAAAAGCAATTCGGTCCGCGCGTCATGGGCGAAGCGATGCAGGAAACCATCGACGGTGCGATGAACAAACATTTTGAAGACAGCGGCGATCGTCCCGCGCTTCAGCCCGAGGTCAAGATGACCAATCAGGACTGGAAAGAGGGCGACGACGTTGAAGTCGATATGTCCTATGAGGCACTGCCAGAGGTTCCCGAGTTTGATATGAGCTCGATCAAGCTGGAAAAGCTGGTTGTGAAGGCCGATGAGGCTGCGGTTGAAGAGGCGCTGAAAAACCTCGCCGAGACTGCACCAAGTTTTGCCGATCGCAAAAAGGGTTCCAAAGCGAAAGACGGCGATCAGGTTGTGATCGATTTTCTGGGCAAGGTAGACGACGTGGCTTTTGAAGGCGGCGCTGGCGAGGATTATCCGCTGACCCTTGGATCAAACAGCTTTATTCCGGGTTTTGAGGCGCAGTTGGTTGGTGCCAAGGCTGGCGACGAGGTTGAAGTCAAGGTGACGTTCCCGGCTGAATATGGCGCCGAAAACCTTGCCGGTAAGGATGCGGTTTTTGCCTGCACGGTGAAATCGGTGCAGGAACCAAAGGCGTCTGAAATTGACGACGAGCTGGCCAAGAAATTTGGCGCTGATGATCTGGCGGCTTTGCAGACGCAGATCGGCGAGCGGCTGGACGCGGAATATAACGGCGCCTCGCGTGCCGTGATGAAGCGGACCCTGCTTGATGCTTTGGACAAAAAGGTAAAGTTTGAACTGCCGCCAAGCCTTGTGGATGCCGAAGCCGGGCAGATCGCCCATCAGCTGTGGCATGAGGATAACCCCGAAGTTGAGGGGCATGATCACCCCGAGGTCGAGACAACCGACGAACACCGTGGTCTGGCCGAGCGCCGGGTTAAGCTGGGTCTGTTGCTGGCTGAAATTGGTCGCAAGCAGGAAGTTGAAGTAACCGACGCTGAGATGACGCAAGCGGTGATGAACCAGGCGCGCCAGTATCAGGGTCAGGAACGCGAGTTCTTTGAATTTGTTCAGAAAAACCCGGAAATGCGCCAACAGTTGCAGGCGCCGATCTTTGAAGACAAGGTCGTTGACTGGGTGTTTGAGCAGGCCGAGATTAAAGAAAAATCGGTAAAGAAAGACGCGCTTGAAAAGGCCGTCGAGGCGCTGGAAGAGGAATAACCTCACCACCTGAATTAGTTTGTCAAAGGGCCGCCGCTGGGTGGCCCTTTTTCGTTTCAGATCAACGGTTAGCGGGCAGACCTTAATCTGTCAGCTCTGATCGGGGCCACGCCACCGCCCACAAAAAAACCCGCCCGGAATTCACCGGACGGGTTAAACAACCTGTAACAAGTTGGATTAGCTGTCTTTTGCCTCGGTCTCATCAACCGAAGTTTCCTGGGCTGCTTCGTCGCTTGCCGCGTCGAGCAGATCATCGTCATCTGACGCTGCTGCACCGATATCGTCAAAAAGCTCAGCGATCTCAAACTCGGCTTCGGCCTCGGCCTCGGCGGCGAGTTCAAGAATTGATTTGCCTGCTGCCTGTAGCTCGGCTTCTTCTTGTGAACGAGCAACGTTCAGAAAGATTTCAGCCTCGACTTCGGGGTGCAACGTGACAGTCACGCTATGCAAACCAAGTTCTTTGATCGGCCGTTGCAGGATGATCTGTTTGCGGTCGACGGTGAAGCCTTCGGTGGTGGCAACATCCGCAGCGTCGCGGGTGGTGACAGAGCCATAAAGAGCGCCTGCGTCCGAAGCTGAACGAATCACAGTAAACTGCTGACCGTCAAGTTTTTCGGCCAGTTTTCCGGCTTCGCCCTTGGTTTCAAGGTTGGTCGCTTCAAGCTGCGCTTTTTGGGACTCAAAGGATGCGACGTTGCCGTCGTTTGCGCGCAGGGCTTTGCCCTGAGGCAACAGATAGTTGCGGGCGAATCCGTCTTTGACGGAAACAACCTCGCCCATCTGGCCAAGTTTGGCGACGCGTTCCAGTAGGATTACTTGCATGATGCTCTCCTTACTTCACGGCGTAGGGAAGCAGGGCAAGAAAG
>JAHRVD010000299.1 GCA_019090845.1 Marinosulfonomonas sp. | reverse complement strand
TCTGTGACGTGACGATAGCCGCAGAACACGCCAAATTCGGTCAGGCTGGTCCGCGGGTTGGTTCGTTTGATGCAGGTTGGGGCTCGGCGTATCTGGCGCGCACCGTTGGTGAAAAACGCGCGCGGGAAATCTGGTTTTTCTGTCGCCAGTATGACGCACAGACCGCGATGGATTGGGGCTTGGTCAACAAGGTCGTTCCGGCCGACAAGTTGATGGAAGAGGCGCGCGCAATGGCATCCGAAGCCGTGGCGCTTAGCCCAACTGCGATCAAGTTCCTGAAACATGCCTTTAATGCCGACAGCGCGCATATTTTCGGTCAGGTCAAAATGGCCGCCGATGGTCTGAACGCTTTCGTAAATTCGGAAGAAGCAGAAGAGGGACGCAACGCATTCCTTGAAAAACGCGCACCGGACTTTGCGCGCTTCCGCTAAGGGCGGACCAAAACACAGACGCGCATCGGTATTGTCGGTGCGCGTCCATTTATGCAGGGATAGTCAACGATGAGCACCAAGGTAACGGCAAGCGTTGAAAACCCCGAATTGGTGCAAAAACGGCGCGCCCAGATCGTTCGGGCCGCAACCAAGTTATTTTCCAGCAATGGGTTTAACAACACCACGATAAAGGAACTCGCCGCCGAGGCTGGTATCAGCCAGGGGCTTATCTACCTGTATGTTCGCGAAAAAGAGGACGTACTGCTTTTGGTTTTGCAGCAGGTCGTCGAGGAATATGCAGTCGAAATTCCGCGCTCGATTGTCGGCGTAAAAAGCCCGCTGGAATGTCTGGTGCGGGCCATTGATGCCTATTGCCGGGTCGTTGACCGGCATCTTGCGGCGACGACCTTAGCCTATCAGGCGACAAAATCCCTGTCCCAATCGCGCCGGAATTCCATTCAGGAAAGTGAAATGGAAACCAATGCGATCATTGGTGAAATCATTCGCGATTGCATCGGGCAGGGTATCCTGCGTTCTGTCAATGTTGATATTCTGACCTACCAAATCGTTTTCGCCGCGCACGGTTGGGCGTTGAAAGGTTGGTATTTCAAGCCACGTATTGGCTTGGATGAATACATATCTGACACGATCGACATCATCCTGAACGGACTTTTGACGCCAGAAGGGCAAGACCTTTTTGATAGTCTGCCTGACGGCCTGTTCTCACCGGTCTAAAATTCTGCAATTTTTGCATTCGATGTTGGACTCGCGCGATGAAAACGCAGAATGTCGCCCAAACCCGGCCAAGTCGACCGGGCAGGGCTGGTTCACGCAATGAGCGATATTTTTGAAGGTCTGAAGGCGGCGTTCTGGTTGCTGGTCGCACTTGACCGGGATCTGGTCGAGATTACGTTGCGCTCGCTTCAGGTGAGCTTAAGCGCGCTGGTCATTGCGTCCGCAATCGGCTTGCCGTTTGGAACATGGCTGGCAATCCGCCGGTTTCGCCACCGTCGCACAGCGATTGCAGTTATGAACGCGCTGATGGGGTTGCCGCCGGTGGTCGTCGGTCTGGTCGTTTACATGTTGTTTTCACGAACCGGGCCATTTGGCGTATTCGGGCTGTTGTTCACCCCGGCTGCAATGATCATCGCGCAGGTGATCATTATCACACCACTGATTGCCTCGATCGCACATCAAAGCATGCGCGAACTTTGGGCCGACTATCATGATTTGCTGATCTCGTTGAACACCGGACACTGGCAAAGGATACGGACCTTGATGTGGGATGGGCGGCGCGCCTTGCTGACGGCCTCGTTGGCGGGGTTTGGCCGCGCGATTGGCGAGGTTGGCGCGATCATGATCGTTGGGGGAAATATTGACCATGCCACGCGCGTTCTGACGACGGCAATTGCCTTGGAAACCGGCAAAGGTGATTTCGCTTTGGCGCTGGGGTTGGGGTGTGTGCTGATTGGGCTGGCGATTGTGGTGAACCTTGCAATCCACCGATTGTCGCGCACGGAAAGGGACGGGCGATGGTAGATACGATACTTCCGCTGGTTCTGACCGGTGCCGTGGCCAAAAGGCGCGGCAAAAGGCTGATCGGTCCGATTGATGCTGAAATTGGCCCGGTGGGCTTTACCATTGTGATGGGGCCAAACGGGTCTGGCAAAACCACGCTGCTTCGGCTGATGCACGGTCTGCAACGTCTGGCCGAAGGGACTGTTGATTGGCAGGGGACACAGATTGATGTGCAAAAGCGCCAAGCCTATGTTTTCCAAAATCCGATAATGTTGCGCCGATCCGTTAAAGAAAACCTGAGCTACCCGCTGTCGTTGCGCGGCGTGTCCAAATCTTCAGCAACCAAAACCGTGAATGACTGGGCTGGGCGGATCCATCTGGACAGAGCATTGGAACAGGACGCGATGATGCTGTCGGGTGGCGAGAAACAAAAACTGGCCTTGGCGCGGGCCCTGATCCAAAAACCGGATGTGTTGTTTCTGGATGAACCCTGCGCCAATCTGGACGGTCGTGCGACGCGCGAGATCGAAGAATTACTGCTTGAAACAAGCCGCGCGGGAACACGTATTGTGATGGCAACACATGACATGGGGCAGGCGCGTCGGCTGGCCACAGACGTGATGTTCATGTTGCAGGGGAATTTGCACGAATTTGGCGCGGCAAAGCAATTCTTTGCACAACCTGAAACACCGCAGGCGCGGGCGTTCCTGAACGGGGACATCATCGAATGATGCGGATCGTTTTGTCGGCTATTCTGTTGGTTTTTGCGTGGGGGTCGGCGAGCCGCGCTGAGCAGATGAAGTTGGCGGTGACCACGTCTTTTCACAATTCCGGGCTGGCGGATATATTGCTGCCTGCAATCCTCAGGGACACCGGGCTGGACGTGCAGTTGCTGGTGGTGGGAACCGGGCAGGCGCTGCGACTGGGCCGGGCCGGGGATGTTGACGCGATACTGGTGCATTCGCGCGCGGACGAGGTGGAATTCGTCGCCCGTGGCTATGGAACATATCGGCGCGAAATAATGTATAACGACTTTGTTTTTGTCGGCCCGGCCAGCGACCCGGCGGCTATTGGCGCGGCGAAGAATGCAACGCAAGTAATGCACGCATTGGCCTTGGCCAAACTTCCTTTTGTCAGCCGTGGCGACGACAGCGGAACGCATAAAAAAGAGCTGTCCTTGTGGCGCGCGGCCGGTCTGGATCATACGGAATTCGGGGCTTGGTATCGGGCCGTGGGGGCAGGTATGGGGGCTGCGCTAAATACCGGCAGCGCGATGAACGCCTATCTTTTGTCGGATCGGGCCAGTTGGCAGAATTTTCGCAACAAGGGCGATCTGGCGATACTTTCCGCCGGTGATCCTGCTTTGATAAATCAATATGCCTACATACCGGTGAACCCTGATTTGCACGGGCATATCAAGGCCAATCGCGCGGCAAGGTTGGAAATCTGGCTGACCAGCGACAGCGCAAAAACGCTGATAAATGACTACAAAATCAGTGGCATGACCATGTTTACTTTCAATGCCCGAAGCGCCGATTAATCTTATCTGCGGTTTATCAGGGCTTTGGCAAGATCACATAACCCAGGGCAAAAATACGACGGGGTGTGTCAGCCAAACATGCCAAGCATGGTTCACAAACTGCCCCACGAAAATAAGACCTGCCAACCCCGCCCAGATAACTATCAAAAGGCATAGCCGCGCCAACCGGGCAATCCTCCACGGTGTTTTCCCGTCAGAATAAAGATTGTCGCTGACAAAAGCGCTGTTTTGCCACAGCGGTGCGTCGACGCTTGCAGCGGCGCGTTTTGCTGCGCGTGCATAGATGCCAGCCGACCAGCGTTTTAGAAACATCAACGTAACAAACAGATATAGTCCCACGGCCAGACTGATGGCCAGTTTTACACCGGCGGCCTCATCAATTGTCAGCTCGCTGATTGCTGGAAAAAAATCCTCTGCAAAGGCAGGGAGCGCCCGGCTGAGGAAAATTGGAAACGATAATATGACGCAAGCCGCAGCCCAAAGGATGTAGCTGGGGCCAGTGTGTGAAACGACACTTCTTACGCGCCGCAATTCAAAGAACGAAAAGGGCCTTTGTTCAACCACCTGATGCACCAGCGCCATCGGGACAAAGACCATCACCACCGCAAATAATAGGATGCCGGCAAACCCAACCATTGGTCCAACAAAAGCATACTCATAGCCTTTGTTGAACGAATTCTCCCACCCGGCCCACCAGGCGACCATCCAGAATACCGCAAAAGGAAATGTGGCTATTGCCAAACTGGCGGCGGCTGCGACGCCGCGCGAAATATTGCCGCCAAGTCCGCCTGCCAAGCGTTTGGGAAAAGTGTCGTGTGACGATGATAAAAGCCATCTTGGGTGGTCATGTTCTACCAGCGGCAGACCTGCCACCAACAACGCGCGCCGCCGCATCAGTGCCATCAGCCAGCCAAGAAGAATTACAGAACCCAGGGCGGACAAACTAAGAAGCGTTCCAACCACAAGTGTTCTAAGTCCGCCGGCAAGGCGAGCAATGAATGAAGCAGTTCTGGATACTTCGCCGCTCATTATGCCAAGCCCGGCAAAACATCGCCCTCGGCGCGATCTGCAGTGAACCCCATGAGGGCGGCAATGCTTTTGGCAATCGCGCTTTGGTCAACTGGCTCGTCCACAACCCGGTTTTTGCCAATGCCCGAACCAAAGACCAGGGCCCAGATTTCATGCGCCGAGCGTGAATTGAAATGGTGCTGATAGGGCAGGTCAACCAACAAATTGGCGTCTCTGCCACAATCAGGCACGACGACAAATATCGTATTGTCGCGATAAAACGGATCGTGGTCGGCAAAATCGACGATCTGTGCCAGCCCTTCATCAATGATGGAAATGGCGCGCGTGTAATGTGATGCGTTGCCCCAGTGCACATAATCGGGGTCCTGATAGTTGACCATCATAAGACGTGGGCGAAGCTGTGCCATTGCGCGGATGCTCAATTCTGTCAACAGCCGGTCGCCGCGCGGATTGCGCAGCCCGTCATCGCCGTAGTGCGTCCGCCAGTTTTGCCAGAAACCCGCGATTGGCCCGGATTGTTCCGGCGAAGTTGTGCGAATGTCCGCGGCCAGCAGTTTATCGTATTCGGTCTGCGCGGCTGAATGCGCCGCCTCGGTCAGGTTCTGATCGGCGAGAATTTTGGCGTTTTTATACAGTTTGAAGCGATGCAGGCTGAGCATCTCAGAGCGGAAATCAACGCCGTAGTGGCGGTGCAAACCGTATGTAAAGAACTCTTCCTGCGGGCGATCCTCGCCATTTATCAGCAAAACTTCATGTGGTGGGACGTCAAAGTTTGCCCGAAAATACTCAAAAAGCGTTGGCTCGGTTGGAACCAACCGGTCAGCCAAAAACCCGCTTCCCACATCGCGATAGGCCAAGTAACGCCCGGTCAGAATGTTCAATGTGCCCTCGGCGTGCGAGGTGTTTAGACCGTCCAGTTTTTCGATCCGCATGTCTGTATAAAGCACG
>JAHRVD010000001.1 GCA_019090845.1 Marinosulfonomonas sp. | reverse complement strand
GTTTGAGCGGAACAGTGCCGGCTCTAACAGCGGTGGCCGCGCTCGGTTCAAATGTCGAATGAAAGTCGCGCAGCCAATCACCGACACAACTGCTGGCACTATAACCAGCGGTGAAAGCGGACCGACGATCCCCAGTTCGGCCAAAGCGAACAGAAACGGCACCAACGTTAGCACCAGAAAGCCGACACCCGTCCAGTCGAATTTCCCGCGCGCTGCCGGAAGATTGACCAGGGAAAACCGGGCGGTAACCATGCATAGAATGGAAGTGGGCACAGTCATGACAAACAGCCAACGCCAGCCGATTGTATCAATCAGAACACCCCCCAACATCGGACCAAAGGTCGGCCCCATGACGGCCCCCATGCCCAATATTCCCATGGCAAATCCGCGTTCGCTTTCGGGAAATGCCCGGAATAATGCTATCATCACCAGTGGTTGCACCGCCCCTGCCGACGCACCCTGAGCGATGCGCCCCAGCACCAGCATTGGCAGGTTTTGCGCCAGCGCGCAGACCACGGACCCAACGATGAAAACAGTCATCGCGCGGCTAAAAACCCGACGAATTCCAAAAGTGTCGATTGCCCATCCGATTGATAACATCGTTGACGTCATCGCAGCAAAGAAGGCCACCGATATCCATGTCAGGTTGTGCCGGTCCACCCCCAGGCTTTCCGAAAGAGATGGGAAAACGACATTGACGACCGTGCCGCTGATCACAGTCGACAAAGAGCCCGCCAACACTGTCAAAATCAGCAGTTTTCGACGCTCGGTCGAAAAATTTTCAGAAGTTTCTGACACTTACCGCTGGCCTTTTAACTCAGGTCTGGCTGTACCATGCCACCCCGTTGTCGTCGACGGTTCGGGTCACTTCGCCCTGTGCGATCAGATAGTTCAGATCGGCAATAGCCTCGCCGGTGGCCATATTCAGCAGGTCCATCCCGATTTCCCGGGAAAAAAGAAACTCGAAAACATCCACTGCACGCTTGGGCTTGTCCAGCGCTGCCTTGAGTTTTGCAAAGTCGCCATGATGCTCTGCCAACAGTTCTTCGACCCGGTGATGCAAGCCGTAAAAACAAGTTTTATGGGACGGCACAACCAGCACATCATCTGGAATAGAGTCCCGAATATGGTGCAGCGATTTCAGCCAGTCGAGCATCGGGTTGGCATCCGGTTCTGTGGGAAAGACTGAAATATTTGACGAAATACGTGGAATCACCTGATCACCGGACAGAAATATTTTAAGTTCCGGACAATAAAGGCATGCATGTTCGGGCGAATGACCCGCGCCAACAAGAACCTGCCATTCGCGCCCGCCAATGGTAATTTTGTCGCCCTCTGAGATGCGGCGAAAACTGTCCGGCATGGGGTGGATAAACTTACCAAAATTCCCGAATTTTGTCTGGTAGTCCTCGATCTGATCCTTGTCCCAACCGGCCTCGGTATAGAAACTGATGCCCTCCTGTGGCGCCTGACGCATGGTGTCGGCCAATAGTGTTCGGCAGGTCAGATATTCCAGACGCGATATCCAAAGGCGGCAATCAAAACGCCGTGTCAGCCATCCCGCCATACCAATGTGGTCGGGATGCATATGGGTGATAATGACCTTTGTGATCGGCCGCCCCATCAACGGGCCAGCCATTAGCGCGCGCCACAGTTTTACCGTCTCAGTTTGTTCCAGCCCGGTGTCCAATATGGCCCAGCCGTCGCCGTCTTCGATTGCAACGATATTGATATGGTCCAGCACAAAAGGCATTGGCATCCGTATCCAATAGACGCCATCCGCAATCTTCATCATCTCGCCGGGATCGGGAATTTCATCAAATGCAACAGTGACTTCGTTGTAGATTTTAGTGCCGGTCATCAAAGACTCCTGAACATTCAACGGGCTGCGCCGGGATGTAAACTAGCAGCGCTATCAAGTCAGCGAAAGACGCTTCCGTGCCTCGGAGTATTCCCGTTCCAGCCGATCTACAAGTTCACCGGTGGGCACAACAGCATCAACGGCACCAATGCCCTGTCCCGATCCCCAGATATCGCTCCATGTTTTTGGCCGTTCCTTGGTTGAATTAAGATCAATCTGCGTAGCCTCTTTGGGCAGGTTGTCCGGATCAAGCCCTTGGAGCTTTATTGATCCACGCAGGTAATTGGCGTTCACCCCGCTAAAGTAGTTCGTATAAAGAACATCCTCGGCACCGCTGTCGACGATCATCTGTTTATAGTCTGGCTTCGCGTTTGCCTCTTGGGTGCCAATGAAAGCCGATCCAATATACGCCAGATCCGCGCCAATGGCCTGTGCGGCCAAAATTGCACCGCCCGTCGCGATTGACCCAGACAAGGCCAGCGGTCCGTCAAACCATTCGCGAATTTCCTGAATCAATGCGAAGGGCGACTGCGCGCCTGCATGTCCGCCCGCCCCTGCGGCCACTGCAACCAATCCATCTGCACCTTTGGCGATCGCTTTTTTGGCGAAACGATTATTGATAACATCATGCAACACCAAGCCACCACAGGAATGAGCGGCCTCGTTCACATCCTCGCGCGCGCCCATCGAAGTGATCCAGATCGGCACGTTCCATTTGGCGCAAATTTCAACGTCGCGTTCCACCCGGTCGTTGGAACGGTGCACGATCTGGTTGACGGCATAAGGTGCCGCCGGTCTGTCCGGATTGGCCTGATTGTGGGCGTCCAACTCATCCGTGATTTTTTGCAGCCAGGTTTCCAACATGGGCGAATCGCCATCGGCCTCGCGAGCGTTGAGCGCTGGAAAGCTGCCAACCACCCCCGCCTTGCACTGAGCAATCACAAGATCAACGGCAGAAACGATAAAAAGCGGGGCCGAAATTACCGGCAGCCGAAGGTTATCAAAGATGCTAGGAAGTGACATATATGTATTTATCCTTGTTTTTCGGTATGTTGCATGACGTTCCCGCAATGGGCGCAAAATTGAACCTTTGTTAGATTCTACTTGTCTGCTAGCGTTTCTCAACGTGAACACTGTTGTCAATACGGTGTTTCACATCCGCAACTGCACTGCGACGGGATGCCGCCAAAATCGGGGGTGACCTTAGCGGAGCTTTGATGTTGGCGACAATTCGGTTGGTGCGTGACGCATTCGGTCCGGAGCAAGGGGAGTAAAGATCGCGCTATGCCACTGAGATACGAGACCAACGGATCAGTTGGCGTGATGACCATAGATTTCCCGGAAAAGCGAAACGCTCTTAATGCCGAGGCCCGGCAGGATATGGAACGTATCGTTATCCAGATGCGCGATGACCCCGCTGTGCGCGCGGTATTGATTACCGGTGCGGGTGGCGCGTTTTGTTCAGGCGGCGATATTACCACCTTTGCGCGGCAAACCCCGATCGAGATGAGAGACCGGCTAAAGCAACAGCACCGGGTCACGCAGATGCTTTATGACCTGGAAAAACCTATCGTAACGGCCGTGCATGGCCCAGCTTACGGCGTAGGTTTCAACTTGGCCCTTTTGGGTGACGTAATCGTTGCGTCCCCCGAGGCAAAATTCTGCTGGTCCTATGCCAAGGTGGGGATCGTTCCTGATGGCGGCGGGCTTTATTTGCTCGCGCGGATGATTGGCACACAGCGCACAAAAGTGATGTTCCTGACCGCCGAGGTGGTCGCCGCCGAACAAGCGCAAAACATGGGCATCGTGCATTCGATCCACCCCGAAGAAACGCTGATGGACGAAGCGATGGCGCTGGCGACGAAACTTGCTGCCGGCCCCACTCGTGCGTTGGGATTGGGAAAAGCAATGCTCAACCGCGGCATGGACATGGATTTTGCCGGGTTTCTCGAACTGGAAGCGACAGGCGAGGCTTACATAATGGAAACCGAAGACCACCAGAACGCCGTTACGGCATTTCTGGAAAAACGCATCCCAACATTTGAGGGCCGATAATGACCACACCTGACAAAGCCGTCGAGGGCAGCCAACCGCTGAACGGGCTAAAAGTTATTGATATGGGGCAGGTTTATCTTGGCCCCTATGTCGGTCTTCTTTTTGGGTTTTCGGGCGCTGAGGTCATCAAGGTTGAACCCCCGAGCGGCGATTCCATTCGCTTTGCGACAAGCGCTGGTGAAAATCCTGGCGCAATGCTGTTGAACACCAACAAGAAAAGCATCGTGCTTGATTTGAATGACGAAGTTGATCGCGACGCGTTTCGCGAACTAGTTTCAGATGCCGATGTTCTTGTGGAAAATTTTCGCCCCGGCACGATGGAAAAGCTTGGTCTGGGCTATGACACGCTGAAAGAACTTAACCCGCGTTTGGTCTATGGATCGGGCAAAGGATACGCCGCCGATTCCATTTACGCCGACGCACCGGCGATGGATTTCCCAATTCAAGCGCTGACGGGCCTTATCGCGGTCACAGGTTTTGCCGACGGCCCACCGGTTAAATCCGGCGCTGCAATCACCGATTTTCTGACTGGTGTGCATCTTTATGCCGGTATCCTTGCGGCACTGCTTGAGCGTGAGAAAACAGGCACAGGGCAAAAGGTCGACGTGGCAATGCAGGATGTTGCGCATCATTCGCTGGCCTCAAACATATCCGGCTATCTTATTAGCCCTGACAATTTTGCCGAGCGCACCGGCAACCAACACGCGCTGGAAATCGCGCCATATGATGTGTTTCCAACCAAAGACGGGACCGTTGCGATCATGTGTTTGGTGGACAAGCATTGGGTTGCACTGAGCAAAGCTATGGGAATGCCGGAACTTGGCACTGATCCGCGCTTTGAGAAAAACATCGACAGGGCCGCCAAAGAAGACGAGCTAGATGAACTGGTGAAAAGCTGGACGACCAAGCATACCCGCGAGGAAATCTTTCAGGCGCTCAACGATTTCAATGTCCCCGGTGCACCTGTGCGTCACATCGCAGAAGTCGCACGTGACAAAGATATGATCGCCCGTGGAATGCTGTTTGAACACACGCATCCGCAAATAGGCCCGGTTCCGGTCCCCGGATCGCCGTTCCATTTTTCGCGCCACGCCCAAACACCGCCCCGCCCAGCGCCAAGCACAGGTCAGGACACTGACGAAGTGTTGGGGCGCGGCACATTTTCCAAGAAACAAGATTAGGACGATAAGCTATGGTATCCTTCAAGCTCGATGATGAACTGGAAAGTTTCCGTTCCGAAGTACGTAAAATGGCCGAAGGCGAATTTGCTGAAAAGGCCGCCTATTGGGACGAAAACGAGGAATTCCCTGCCGAGAACCGTGATAAGCTTGCCGAGCTTGGCTATCTGGGCATGTTCATACCAGAAGAATACGGCGGCTCTGGCGCACCTGTCATTCAGGGCACGATATTTCTGGAAGAAATCAGCCGGGTTTGCTTTAACACCGCTTTGGTTTGCCAGCTTTATCTGAACGGACCAGCACGCGCGGTCAGCCTGCTGGGAACTGACGAACAGAAACAACGCCTGTTGCCCAATGTGGCCAAGGGCAAGACATTCATCGCCATTGCGATCAGTGAGCCAGAAGCCGGGTCGGCCGTGACCGATCTGCGCACCACGGCTGTCCAAGATGGTGATGGCTGGATCCTGAACGGGTCAAAATGTTTCTGCACGGGCGGTCATGTGGCCGATTACCTGATGGTATTTGCCCGCTGTGCTGGCTCGAAAGGTGCCAGAGGCATCGGCGCCTTCCTTGTCAACATGAAGAAAAAAGGCGCCACCGTCGGCCATATTTCCAAAAAGATGGGCGGGCGCGGCTTGCCCGAGGCTGATATCACGCTGGAAGACTATCGCGTTGGCCCAGAGGACATATTGCTTGTCGGTGACCCGGAAAGTTCGAAAACTTTCTCCTTGCTGATGAGCTCGTTTGGCCCCGAGCGTGTCGGCAATTCTGCCATGTGCGTCGGACTGGCGCAGGGCGCATTTGATGCCGCCAAGGAATACACCGAAATCCGCCATCAGTTCGGCCGCCCGATTAAGGAATTTCAGGGGATACAGTGGAAAATGGCCGATATGGCCACGCAAATCCACGCCGCCCGCCTGATGGTCTATCGCGCTGCGACCAATCCCGCACCCAATGGGTTTCCAGACCCGATGGATGCCACAATGGCCAAGCTTTATGCCAACGAAATGGCCCAGCGGGTGACAAACGAAGCGCTGCAGCTACATGGCCACAATGGTTATACCCGCGAATACCCGATGGAACGAATGGTGCGGGACGCGCGGGGCTTTGCACTGGGCGGTGGTACGCTCGAAATTCTACGCAATACGGTTGCGGCGATGATCTATGGTCACAGCTTCAACCAACGTCGCTAAATGAAATAGAAGGCCCATCATGCATATTAACAGTCTTTCATCCGAACAGGTCGCTCTTCAGGATGCCGCGCGCAAACTGGCGCAGGGAGAGTTCAAAGCCAAAGCAGCCCGTTGGGACGCCGAGGGTATTTATCCGGATGAAAACC
>JAHRVD010000298.1 GCA_019090845.1 Marinosulfonomonas sp. | reverse complement strand
AGGCCAAGCGGGTCGGGGTTCACGTTTGGCAGATGTTCGACCAGCCGGATCATGTCATAGCCAAGATAGCCAAACAGCCCGGCGGCTGAGGCAGGCAGATCGTCGGGCAGCTCGATCCGGCTTTCGGCGATAAGCTGGCGCAGGGTTTGCAGGGGTGAACCGTCCTGCGGCTCAAAACTGTCCGGATCAAACCGCGCGTTGCGATTGATCTGCGACGTTTCCCCGTGGCATTTCCAGATCAGGTCGGGCTTCATGCCGATGATCGAATAACGTCCGCGCACTTCTCCGCCAGTGACACTTTCCAGCATGAAGCTGTCGGTACGTGCTTCGGCCAGTTTCAGCATCAACGATACCGGCGTGTCCAGATCAGCCGCCAGCCGGGTGTAGACAACCTGATTTTCGCCCGCATCATAGCGGGCAGCGAAACTATTGAAATCCGGGGTCAGAGCCATCGCACCGCGCCTTTAAGGAAACTGTGTGTGAATGGAATTCAGCGCCGCCTGATTAAGCGAGATTCCGGCGTCCGCCTGAATCGCGCGGGTGAAAGAGGCCAAAAGATCCTGCGCGATGCCCTGTGCTGTCTCACCGGCCACGGCCGCGGCTAATGCTTCGGCCTCGGGATTGTCGGCCTCTGGTGGCAGAATTTCGCGCAACTGGATGATCCAGACTTTGCCCTCTGCCTGAACCAGCGCGCTGTCGCCCTCGGAAAGTTCAAAGACCCTGGCCATCAGCGCCGGGACGGCGCCCTGAATGAAAGCCGCGCGGGTGACATGGGTTTCGACCGTCACCGGATGGCCGAGCGTTCCAATCCGCGCGCCGTTTTCAAGCTGCGCGTTCAATACGGCGGCCTCATCGGCCAGACGGGCGCTGACCTGAGCCAGATGCCAGGCGTTCTGCACGGTATCGCGGGCGTCTTCAAATGGTTCGGGGTGGGCGTCGGTCAGGCTGTTCAGACGCAGCGCGAAAACGCCGCCGTCAGCCAGTTCGACAATTTCGGGGAAATCACCCTGTGCCACTTGGGCGGCTGCTTGGGAAAATCCTGTATAGGCAGCGATGCCGTCGGTTGTTTCGGCGCTCCAGTCGATCTGACCCAGCACCATATCGGTTTCGTCGGCCAGTTCTTCCAGCGTTGCGCCCCCGGCCAGCAGGTCGTCAAACTCGCCGATCTGATCGGAAACGATGCGCCGGGCCCGATCGGCGGCCAGTTCGGCGCGCAGATCGTTGGCGACATCTTCAAATGGGGTGCTTTGGGCGGCAAGGATCGCATTGATGCGGAACAGAGCCGGGCCAAGGTCCGTTTGCGCCGGGCCGGCAATACCCGGTTCGCTAAGCGCAAATACGGCGTCTGCGGCATCGCCCAGATCGTTCCGGCTGACATCGCCCAGATCAACGTCGCTTAGCGCCAATCCTCGTTCGGACACCAACGTGTCAAACGTGGTGCCACCGGCCAACGCGGCACTGGCCACATCCGCCTCGGCGTCACTGGCGAAAATCAACCGCTCGACCAGACGGCGTTCGGGCTGATTGAACTGCGCGTCGCGTTCATCATAAAGCGCGCGCAGGGTGTCTTGGTCCACATCTATCTGATCTACAAGCGCATCGGGCGACAGCCACACATAGGTCAGCTTCTTGGTGTCGGGCAGCATGAATTCATCTGTGTTGGCATCGTAATAGGCGCGCAAATCGGCGTCACCGGGGGCGGGAACCGGGCTGGACAGCGCCGCTTCGCCCAGTTCGATCCATGAGAAATTTCGCCGCTCGCCAACGTAATTCAGGATCACATCCGAATAGACGTCTGGCGCGCGCACCCCGCCAAGCACGGCTGTTTCCAGAATGCCACGTGCCGTTGTCACCCGCAAAACGTCTTCGTATTCTGCCGGTGTCATCCCGGCCTGCTCCAGCGCGAATTCATAGGCCTCGCGGTCAAAATCGCCGCTCAGCCCGACAAAGCCGGGGCTGCGTAGAACCTGAGCGCGCACTTCCGCGTCGCCAACGGACAGGCCGATGCGCGCAACCTCATTTTCCAGCGCAGCACCGGACACCAGCCGTTGCAGAACGTTGCGGTCGATGCCGAACTGACGTGCTTCGGCCAGACTGACCGGACGGCCAACCTGAGCGCTGAAGGCACGCAATTCCTGTTCCAGTTCGCGCGCATAGCGGCTCACCGAAATCTCGGTATCGCCAACCGAGCCTACTGACTGAATACGTCCGCCCAGACCGGTCGCGCCAAAGCCGGCAAAGCCGACGATCAGCAGGATCACGATGCCCCAGACAACGAAATTCGATTTTTGACCTTTTGCGCGCTGCGCCATGTTGTATGCCCTGCTGTTTTTCGGCTCGCCGTTATCTACGCGGGATGTGGCAGTGGAGCAAGGTCAGAGCGTCAGGTTTTGGGTGGTGGGTGATTGCGGCGCTGAATTGGGTTTTGAATGGTGGCTGAAATGGGAGTTTTTTGGTGAGGTGGTGATGGTGGGCTGTGGGGGGCAAGGCTGCCGTTGGTCGAATGTCTGCAATATGAAATCGTGCGTGACACAAACGGTGGTTAACCGTCCACCCGAACAGTTGTCTTAGGAATCAGATCAACGACATTGGGCATTTGAGCCGAGTTTGATCCCCCGTGTTTAGTATAACCAGTGTCCTGTGGGGAAAAGATGCAGGAAGATGCATGGCTCAATACTATGTCTTGCGTTTCTTTTCCTTGGCCTGCTTTCACCAAAGCGTTGAATGTCATAAGGGCGTTTTGTCTGTGTTTGTTTACAACGGCGTTGTGTTTGTGGGACAGGAAGTTTCGGGCTGACAGTATGAGCATGTAAGTCAGGACTGCAAAAATCAGAACCTTACTGGCAACAAAGATAATTGCCTCAGGGGTTCCAGATGGCGCAATCCACGGGATTTTGTGCAGAAAGAAGCTGACAACACCGT
>JAHRVD010000297.1 GCA_019090845.1 Marinosulfonomonas sp. | reverse complement strand
TCCAGCCGCTGCATCAGGAACGGGATCCATGCCAGCCCACTTTCGATCCAGATTGTCTTTAGCTTGGGAAAGCGTTCAGGCATTCCGTTCATCAGCCAGTTGGTCATGTGGATTATGTTGCAAAACGTGAACCCAAGTGCGTGGACCGAGATGAATTTGTTGGTCTGCGCCAAGGCCTGATCGGCCCAGTTGTAAACCGCGTGCAGGCCGAACGGCATGCCCAGTTCTTCCAGCCGGGCAAAAACCGGCATATTTACGTTGTCATGGATCGGGCGTTTCTGGTTTGACGTCACCAGAAACCCGGTCACACCCTTGCGGTGGTGAAACTCTTCGATCACCGACAGCGCCGCCTCGGGTTCGTTCAGAGGCAGATAGACCATTGAGCAGATGCGCCGGTCCTCTTCCAAAATCCGTTCGCAAAGCCAGCGGTTATAGGCGCGCGCCATTGCCACTTCGACGTCCGGCTGCGGATGGGTGGACAATAGCAGCATTGGGGTTGGAAACAGACAGGCCAGATCAACCCCAAGCGAGTCCATCCAGCGATGCGCCAGCGTGATATCGCGATGTGGCTTTTCGGGGGTTTTTTCGTATTTGCGACCGGGGTAGCGGTTTACCCGCCCGGCCATGTCCTGTGATCCCAGCGGCTGACCCAACAGCCCGCTGCGCCCAACGTTGCCCGACGACAGGCCAAGGTGGCGCAGCACCGGGTCGTCGATATATTCAAGAATTTCCCCCATCGCTTCGGTTTCGTAATGGTGCGAATCCACGTCACAAATAAAGAAATCCTTATAGTTTCGATCCTGCGCCTGGCGCGACGCATTGCGCAGCAGTTTGGTTGTGTCAAACTCTGCAAGGCTCGGGTCGGCCTGCCCCGGTGCGTTCAGCGCTGTTTGGCGTCTGTCCATTAGTCTCGTTCTCCCTGTATCGCAGGCCCGCGCCCGCGCATGATTGTCTGCCACATATCCAGTTCGAACACGGCAACATTTGCCGCGCGCAGCATGGCGCTGGTCGTCACGACAACATCGGTTGCAGTGACCGAGCTTTCTTGGGGCCCAAAAACACTGCTATAATCTGAAGCCTCGTGCAGGACCGCAAATCCCCGCGTCGCCGCTGCCATCAGACGGCCAAGTGCGTCTGGTGGTATTTGTTCAGGATTTCCGTCGGCCAACGCCTTTTCCAAAATTTCGGCGGCGGCGTTCAACGAGGCTTTGGTCTCAGATATCGACATAGAGTTTTCCATCCCGCTCTGACACCGCATAGCTTTCCAGCCGGATCGATCTGTCACCGACCGCCTCGCCGGTTGCAATGTCAAATTCCCAGCCATGCCATGGACACACCAGATGCATTTCAGAGGTATCAAAATTATGCCGTTCAAAGGCACCGCTGTCGGTAAACTCGCCGGTTACGCGGGGCATCTGCATCCCCTCGCAAACCGGGCCGCCCTGATGCGGGCAGATGTTGCGATAGGCGTAATATTTGCCTTGATGCAGGGCTATTCCGATTTCGATACCTGACACCTCGACGACACTGGTTTTGCCTTCTGCCACGTCTTTCGTATCGAGCGCAAATTTCTGCATGGGTTGTTCCCTCGTGTGTGTTCTTGGTCAGGTCCGTGGTTTTTTTGATGTTGGTGTCATCCAATTGGCTTTAGCCCGACAGGGTGACACTGACGTTCTTTTGTTCCGTGTAGCCAAGAATTTCTTCCAGACATTCTTCGCGCCCCAGACCCGATTGCTTAAAGCCGCCAAACGGCGCACCCAGCGTATGATCGGACGAATTATTGACCCAGACATAGCCTGCGTCGATATCATTCACGGCCCGAAAAGCGGTTTCCAGATCGCGCGTCCAGACCGAGGCCGTCAGCCCGTATTCCACACTGTTAACAATTTCCATCATCGTGTCGTAATCGGACCAGCGCATCACCGACAAAACCGGGCCGAATACTTCCTGACTGGCTATTTTCATATCAGGAGTCACATCCGCAAACAGCGTCGGGCGCACGAACAACCCGTCACCCAGTTCTTCGGGCACCGGCCCACCAGAGGCCATGCGCGCGCCTTCGCCTTTTGCCTGCTCAATCAGGCGCAACACCTTTTCGTATTGGCCGCGCATTGACATGCACCCCATCTCGGTCTGTCGATCCATCGGATCGCCAACCTTAATTTTGTCAAATTCGGCCGTCAGCCCAGTGACCACTTGGTCATACAGGCTGTCGTGCACCAGAACCCGGCTGGTCGAGCCGCAGGATTGCCCGCCAGTCCAGCCAAGGTTCATTCCCTTGACCGCCCCGGCAATGGTTTTCTTCACATCCGCATCCGGGAACACGATCAGGGCGTTCTTGCCGCCCAGTTCCAACGTCAGTCGTTTAAGGGTATCGGCCCCCTGCCGCATCACCGCGCGCCCGGTCGCTGCTGAACCAACGACGCTGATATTGCCGATGTCGGGATGGCCAGCCATTGCCGCCCCCAATTCGCCACTACCATTCAACACAGAAAACAGGCCCGCCGGGAAAAGATCGCCTATCAGCTCGGCAATCCGCAGTGCAGCAAGCGGCGTGTGTTCGGATGGTTTAAGGATCACAGCATTGCCCGCAATGATCGGCGCGGCCATTTTGGTCAGCGTGAACATCATCGGGTGGTTAAACGGGATAATCCGGCCAACGACGCCAATCGGCTCGCGTTGAACATAGTTCAGCTTGTCACCGCCCGCGGGAATGGTTTCGCCTTTCACCTCGGTCGCAAGTCCTGCGAAGAAATCCATCAGTGTCGTGCCAAGGTCGACGTCAAATTCCATGCCCATCACCGGATTGCCGCAATCGAGCACATCCAACATGGCCAGATCGGCGCGATGCGCGCGAATTCGTTCTGCCGCAGCACGCACGGCTTTTGTGCGCACCATCGGCCCGGTCTTGCGCCACTCGGTCTGTGCCACGCGGGCTGCCGCTACCGCCAGATCCAGATCGGAGGCACTGCGAGCGGCGACACTTCCCAGCGACGCCCCACTGGATGGCGAACTAACAGCAATGCTTTCCCCATCAATCGCCTGATGCCATTGGCCACCGTAATAAAGGCCCCGGTTAACCGGAAAAACATGCGCGAATTGCGTCAGCGGATCGCTTTCCGGCGTCATTGTGCCGGCTCCTTGGCAGTCGGATCAGCCACCGGCCCGCTCAACGTGCGCCAATCAACCTCCTTGGGATATATCCCTTCGCGTGACGCTATTTCCACCTGCGGTATACCTGCAGCGCCACTGCCAATTGCCGTCTGGCCTTGTGCGACCTGCTTGGCCGCGTCCGCCATCAGACGGCGAAACACAACGATCGCGATGTCCGAAGCGCCCAGTATATCCGTCGTGCGATCCACCAGCGGCCCCATCGACACCCACATGGCCAGATCCTGGTTGGGAATACCTTCGATGCCCGTATAATTGCCCGCCTTCATTGCGTCGCGATCCTGCTTATAATCGTTTTGGGCATTGCGCAGAGGCACCCAGTTTTCATCGACGTCGACACCAACTTCGGCATGGGCAAACTTGCGCCATTCCTTGGTTGTGGGGCAGGCCCGCCCGCCCCAGCCGATAAAGTGAAAAAACGATGTCTCATCATCAATCGGAACGATAACGGTGGCGACATTGTATTCACTGTTGGGCGCGATCAACGAGGTGAAGGGCGCGATAAATTCGGTGATCCGTAGGTAATTATGGGTCGCGGCGTTCTTGATCGGCTTGCGGATCGCAGCATAGTGAAACCCATAGGACGTAACCTCGGTTTGCATCGAAGGCGAGCGGTCGGTCGAGGGACGATACCATGATTTATCATCCGCCCCGGCACCGGTAATTCGTGCCGGCACCATATCTGACGAATGCAGGCTGGAGGAATGCGCAGAATCAATCTGCCCTTCGGTGATCTGCGCCCAATTGGCGGGAACCCGCATTTTCAGCACAGAGACAGGCGTGTCCTGCATCGGTGCAAATGCAGGCGGGGCGAACGGATAGCGCTTGTCGTCTTCGCCCAGCCACGCCCACACGAAACCGCCCCATTCAACCGTTTCATAGGACTTGTGTTTCACCTTCCCATGCATCGCGCTGCCTTCGGGCTCGGCAGTCATCGAGACGCAATTGCCATCTACATCAAACTTCCAGCCATGATAAAGACACCGCAGCCCACAGTCTTCGTTGCGTCCATAAAGCAGCGAGGCATGGCGGTGCGGGCAAAGCTCATCCAGCACCCCAACAACCCCATCCGTGTTGCGAAACGCCACATAGCGGCGGCCAATCGCCTCGATCAACAGTGGTTTCCCATCCGGTTCAGCGACTTCTTCTGCCAGACAAACCGGCACCCAGTGCTGACGCATCAGATCACCCATAGGGGCATCACCGGCGACCCGACACATCAGATCGTTTTCTTCCTTCGTCAGCATAAAAGAAAGCCTCCCTGCTCGCTTTTTGACTTCTTAGACGCCTAACTATGGTAATCGCGATTGGAGGATTGTCCAGAGGTTGACAGTCTTTTTTAGACATCTAAGATAATTTAAATTGCTTTCTGGAGACTAGGACATGCCCCTCGATAACCAGACGCGGGTGCTGGTCGTTAGCCAGCGGCGTGTCTTGACTGACACAATCACAGAATTCACCTTACAGTTACCCGACTCTGGCCCCTTGCCTGTTTTCACGCCGGGCGCCCATGTCACTGTGCGGACACCTTCAAAAGCGATGCGCCGTTATTCTTTGGTGAATGACGGCGCAGCCCCAAACAAGTATGTCTTGGCAATCAAGCGCGAACCAAAATCACGCGGCGGATCACAATCCATGTTTGACAGCGCGACCGAAGGGCAAACTTTGCAGGTGTCAGGCCCGGAAAACAGCTTTGAGTTGGTGGCCGCACCTAAATATCTGCTGATCGCAGGCGGCATTGGGATCACACCAATTCAGGCGATGGCGCATCATCTGGCCGCACAGGGAACGCCTTTTCGGTTGATTTATTGCACCACCACAGCCTCCGACACCGCCTATCTGGAAGAGATGCGCGCGCTGGATCCAGCGGCGACTCTGCATCATGACAACGCCGACCCAGAGCAGCTATTTGATTTCTGGGACCACTTTGAAAAACCTGACGCGAGCCATGTCTATTGCTGCGGCCCAGCGCCGATGATGGAAGAAATCAAAGCTCTGTCAGGTTTCTGGCCCGAGGGGCAGGTGCATTTCGAAGAGTTTAAGCCGATTGAGATCGTGCGCGCCGATGATGTCGCCTTTACGGTGACGCTGGCGCGCTCTGGGAAAAAGGTCAGCGTGCCTGCCGACCACTCGATTTTGGAAGCGATGCGGGAAGCGGGCGAGAAAACCGTCAGTTCCTGCGAAAGCGGCGTTTGTGGCACCTGCAAATGCGGACTTATCGACGGGGATGTAGATCACCGGGACAATGTTTTGCTGGACGAGGAACGCGATACTATGATCATGACTTGCGTATCGCGCGCCGCGAGCGGAGATCTGGTTCTTGACCTCTAAGGGGAACTCCTTGCCGATTGGCCTTGGCGTTATCGGTCTAGGGCGGGGCTTTATGCTGACCCTGCCCAGCATTCTGGCCGACGACAGGGTGCGGCTGGTCGCAGCCACAGCCCCGCGTGCGGCATCTCGGGACGCCTTTACCAATCAGTTTGGTGGGCGCGCCTATCGTGACGCCGCCGAAATGTGCGCCGATCCGGCGGTCGAGGCGGTCTATATCGCGACCCCGCATCATCTGCACGCCGACCACGTCACTATAGCGGCTGCCGCGGGCAAGCATATTCTGGTGGAAAAACCTTTGTCGATCTCAATGGCGGATGGTCAGGCCATGGTAGCGGCCGCACGCGCTGCCGGGGTGCATCTGATCGTCGGACCCAGCCACAGCTTTGACGCCCCGGTGCTGCAGGCCCGCGCGCTGATCGAGGCCGGAAACCTAGGCCGGGTGCGTATGGTGCAATCGCTGAACTATACCGACTTCCTATATCGTCCTCGCCGCCCGGAAGAGCTGCGAACCGACGAAGGCGGTGGTGTGGTGTTCAATCAGGCCGTGCACCAGATTGACGTGTTGCGCCTGCTGGCCGGATCGCCCGCATTAACTGTCCAGTC
>JAHRVD010000296.1 GCA_019090845.1 Marinosulfonomonas sp. | reverse complement strand
TGGTGCGCGCGAACTATGGCCGGATTGTTAACATCGGTGCGGATTCTGTTCGCAACGGTCTGTGGGACCATGCGGGTTACAACGCGGCCAAAGGTGGCGTTCATGGTATGACAACGGGTCTGGCGCGCGAATTTGGGGCCCAAGACATCACTGTGAACACCGTCGCGCCGTGCGCTGTGAACACCGAGCGTATGCGTTCCCGCGTGGCCTATGATGAAGCGATGGCCGATAAGTTTACCAGCGTGATCCCAAAGGGTCGCCCGGCGGAACTGGTCGAAATATCGTCAATGGTTGTGCATCTTTGCAAACCTGAATCTGCGTTTGTGACCGGCCAGGTCATCAGCGTAAATGGTGGGAGCACGATGCTTTAGTCGCGCCGCTGCGCCTATTTCGATCATGAACGTGATCTAAAACAATCAGAGTTTTCAGGAGTAACAATGCTTAAAGCCTGTCGAGTTGACGACGTAGAACCCGGTGACACATTGCAGTTGATCTGCGATGACCGTCCGCCGATTGCGCTCTACAATGTCGACGGCACATTTTATGCGACCGATGATATCTGTAGCCACGGCGATGCGTCGCTGGCCGATGGATTGCTGGAGGGATGTGCAATCGAATGCCCGTTTCATGCAGGCACATTTGATGTGCGCACCGGCGAGGCCCTGACCCGGCCTTGCGTGGACAAAATCAATGCCTACCCGGTCAAAATTGAGGGCGATCACGTTTACGTCCTACTACATGAGACGGCGCCCGCCTAGTGAGCCGGGGCGCCATCATATCCTGTGGGGGGGGCCTGTGACGGTCAGTGGTTTGCATACGCAGCCCTCGGTCGAAGTGGACCGGGCGATCCTTGGCAAGCTGCTGCATTATATCAGGTCAGAAGGCCTGCAAGAAGGTGCGCGTCTGCCGTCAGAACGTGACTTTGCCACCCGTCTTGATGTTGGGCGCAATAAACTGCGCGAAGTGCTTTCGACACTGGAAACCCTGCGGGTCATCGAAATGCGACCCCAGTCGGGCATGTATCTGCGCCAGCTTGGCGTTGATACAAGCTTTGAGATGTTGGTGCTGCTCAGCGACCTTGGTCTACCACTGTCCCGCAAAGAAGTGGTCGATTCCATGGAAGTGCGGTTTTTTCTGGAAGTGCAGGCCATCAAGCTTGCGGCCCTGCGCCACAATCAGGATGATCTGGACGGGCTTACCGATATAGTCGAGCGTCAGCTTGCCTGCGTTGAAAAAAACACGTCAAGCTTTCAGGAAGATCAGGAGTTTCACCTCAAGATCGTTCAGGCGACAAAGAATGACATATTCGTCCGTATCACCAATTCGTTTTTCCTAATGACCATGGCGCGTCGCAAAAACTATTTTGGCGACAAAGACCGCTCTATGGTATCTATCCGCGAACACCAGAATATGTTGGCGGCAATCCAAAGCCGAGACCCTGAAAAATGTGCGAATCTTATGGAAATGCACATAAAAGGGGCGCAGGCTTTTTACCTCGACAAGATCGGCGAAATCCCGGCAGATTAAGTTGAGCGTCGGCTCGGCGGCACAATAATCCGAGAATGAAAAGAAACCAGGGAGGAGACTAACAATGAAAAAACTACTTATCACAAGCGCCGTCTGCGCCATCGGCATGCTTGCCACGGTGCCGGCAATGGCCAAGGAGCTGACTTATGCGACATATACGTCGCCAAAGTCGTCCAACAACACCAAGGGCGTCGAGCCTTTCATGGAAGCTGTCAGCAAGCGCACCAACGGCGACCTGACGTTCAAATTCTATCCGGGCGGTCAGATCTTTGATGCGCGCGGCACATTGACCGGTATCGGCGATGAGCTTTCGGATTCCGGCTTTTTGGTGCCACAGTATTTCCCCAAAGAGCTTAGCAATATCGGTGTGATGCCGGACCTGCTGATGATGAACAAGCATGAGGTTTCGGCCGCTGGTGCGTTCCTTGAATCGATGTTGTTTGGTTGCCCCGGTTGTGCGGCTGAAATGAAAGCCAACAACATCAAGATGCTGGCCTCACACGCGGCTGCACCTTACAACATCATGTGTGTTGATGAGATCGAATCTGTCGAAGATCTCGCAGGCCTCAAGTTCCGTTCTGCTGGCGATGCACTTGGACGTGCAACAAAATCCTGGGGCGGTGTTCCAGTTAGCATGTCTTCGGGCGAAATCTATGAAGGTCTGCAGCGCGGTCAGCTTGATTGTGCCGTTGCTCCTAAAGCATGGCTGATCATCTACGGTCTGGCTGACGTTGTGAAGTTCATCTACGATCTGCCAATTGGTGCAGGCGTTGGCATGGGTCTATTCACGATCAATGACGACGTGTGGGAAGGCCTTGAGCGCGACCACAAAGAAGCAATCCTTCGTGAACTGCCTGGCCTGCTTGCCGGCGCGATCATTGACGGCTACGGCGCAGATACTGCCAACGCTGCCAAGGTTGCCCAAGAAAAGGGCATCACCATTGCTCAGCCACCAGCAGAACTTGTCGCGCTTCTGAATGAAACTCGCAAAGGTGAAGCTGCTGCGGTTGCCGCAAAAGCTGCATCACGGGGCGTTGAAAACCCAGAAGCTCTGATCGCAACTTATACCAAGAACCTCGCGATCTGGGAAGAAGCCACGAAAGACATCCTGACGGATCGTGACGCTTATGCAGAACTGCTGTGGGAACGTATCTACAGCCGTCTGGTAGCAGACCTAAAATAACAGCTACACCCAATCAAACAGACTGCCCGGACATCCCGGGCAGTCGACTTTTTCGGGCGGAACTATTGGGTGTCATGCCCTGAATTTTGCATGACTGGGAGCAGGGGATAAAAAAATGACCCTAGATAAGGTCGAAAACACGCTGGACTCGTTTAGCAAAGCACTACTGGTCGTCGCTGCAATAGCGATGCTGGGGCTTTTAGCGATTGTCTTGCTAGATGTAACATTGCGTTATGCAATTAACCAACCGGTGCAGGGCACACTGCAGATCGTGTCATTTTATTGCATGGGGCCACTGGTTTTCTTCAGTTTTGCCTATGTGGAGCACGAGAAACGCCATGTGGCGATTTCCATCCTGACGGATGTTCTTTCTGCAAAATTGCAAAGGTGGACCAGCATTTTTTCAGGTGCAGCCGGGTTCTTTTACCTGTGCTATTTCACCTACAACGCGATCCATGAAGCGATCAAGAAAACCAGAATTTTTGAGGCATCCACGACCCTGAATTTTGACATCCACGTCTGGATCGTCCGCTGGGTTCCGCCGATCGGAATGGGCCTGATGGCCCTTATGTTGTTGGTTGGGACACTTAAAATTATTTCCAACGCACAGAAGGAAACGTGACGTGAGCAATCTTGCTGTTGGCTTCACCGGCCTTGGTGTGCTGGTGTTTTTCATCGCCCTGCGGATGCACATCGGCATCGCGCTAGGCATCGTTTCAATCGTCGGCATTGCTGTCATGCGATCGCCGCGTGCGGCGGGTAGTGCTGTTGCCAGCCTGCCATTTGAATTTGCCGCTCACTGGTCACTTTCGGCGATCCCGATGTTTTTGTTGATGGGCGCCATCGCTTTTCACACCGGCATGACCGCGAACCTGTTTCAGGCGGCGCGAAAATGGCTAAGCTTTCTGCCCGGCGGGCTGGCGGTTGCCACCTGTTTTGCCAGTGCGGGATTTGCGGCGGCCTCTGGTTCCAGCATGGCGACGGCGGCTGCTATGGGCCGGCTTGCGATCCCCGAAATGCTCAAGGCCAAATATGACGCAGGCCTGTCGGCAGGTGTGGTTGCGGCCAGCGGCACGCTCGGCTCATTGATCCCACCCAGCATCCTGATGGTTCTTTACGGCATTTTCACCCAAACACCGATCAGCAAACTGTTGATCGCAGGTATCGGACCGGGCTTGCTGACGGCGGTGATGTTTGCCGGGATGATTATCATCCGGGTTAAACTTAAACCGTCACTGGCCCCTGCCCTTGACGAAAAAATCACCTGGGGTGAACGCTTTACTGAATTGGCAAAAGTCTGGCCAATTCCAGTTCTGGTCTGTGCTGTTGTGGTCAGCCTTTACGCCGGTATCGCCACCGCAACCGAGGCCGCATCAATTGGTGCCGCCGCTGCCCTAATGATTGCCGCCGTTCAGCGAAAACTGACATGGGATAGGTTTCGCGCAAGTATTATCGAGGCCCTGTCCAGCACCGGCGCGATCTTTTTCATCGCAGTTGGCGCGATCCTGTTTACCCGGTTTCTGGCCTTCAGTGGCATCCCGGTTTATCTTGCCGACTTAATCGGAACCTATGCGCTTAGTCCGGTTCTGACGATGATAATGATATCGCTGGTCTATGTGTTTTTGGGAATGTTCCTTGATCCGCTTGGTCTGATGTTGGTGACCTTGCCGGTGTTTTTGCCGATGTTTCAGGTTCTTGGTCTTGATCTGGTCTGGACCGGCGTCATCGTCATCAAGTTCCTTGAAATAGGTCTGCTGACACCGCCCGTTGGACTGAACGCTTATGTTGTTGCCTCGATCGTGGGCGACAAGGTTCCACTGATGGTCATCTTCAAAGGGCTGATGTGGTTCCTTTTGGCCGAGCTGGTTATCATGATCCTGTTGTTCCGCTATCCGGCGATCAGCCTGTATCTTCCTAGCCTGATGAACTGATGGGGTCCGTCAAAAATTGCGGGTCAACTGCCCGGATATCGAAATTGGAGAACGAATAAATGGCACTTAAAGCAGAAGACATAATTGGCCTTTGGCACATGGTTGCATGGGTCCAGCATCGTGGCCCCGAAGATCACCTGCCTATGGGCGAAAACCCTATCGGCCGTATGCATTACACACCCGACGGGCAGATGTCGGCCCATATCATGCGCCCGGATCGCGCGGTTATGACAACGGGCGATTTTGTTACCGGAAGCACCGAAGAAAAAGGTGCCTCGTTTCAAACCTACATGGGTTATTGCGGCGATTATGAAATCGTCGGTGATCAGGTTTTTCATGACGTAAAAGTCGCCAGTTATCCAAACTGGACCGGTCAGAAACAAGCACGTCAGGCAACGATCAACTCGGACGGCTTGTTGGTGTTGTCGGCAGCGCCGCGCAACGTGAACGGCGTGATCGTCACCGCGACGCTATCTTGGAAACGCTAGAAATCACGACACTTCGGCGTGGGTAAGACACGCCACGAATATTCACTAGAAAGGAACCCAGACATGGCAAAAACCGAAATGGTTGAAGTCGCTACCAAAGATGAACTGGTCGAAGACGGGCGCAAAATTGTCGCCATTGACGGTCTTCAGATTGGTTTGTTCCTGCTCGAGGGCGAAGTCTTTGCACTGGAAAATCGTTGCGTTCATCAGGGCGGGCCGATTTGTCAGGGCAAGATCGTTGGTCAGGTGCTTGAAGAGATCGACGAAAAAGGCCGGTCGGTTCGGATGTCATTTTCGGACAAAGACATCAACATCGCCTGCCCATGGCATGGCTATGAATATAACATCCGCACAGGCATCCATCCGGGTGATTCAAGCATTCGCCTGCGCACGTTCAAGACCAAGGTCGAAGGCGAAAAAATATTCGTAGAACTTCCGGTCAAAGCCCGATCGGTGGCTGTGTGACCATGACGAACGAGGTTTCACCGGAACAGGCGATCTCGGTGCTGGAAGCAGCTGGCGAGAAATTCGAACTTAGCCCAGAGGTCATCCAGCGTCTGATCGGCCTGTCTGCAACGTCTTATCTGCAACGGATGGAAGAAGACGAAGTGCCGTTCGAGCCATTGTTAGAGCCCGAAAAGATTATGCCGACGGCAGTCGTAACGCTGATCTGCTCGTTGCTGGAAGCGGTGAATATGAACTTGTTTGACCTGAACCTGTGGATGAAACCGCCCAGCCGCGACTAATCTGGAACCAAGGCCAAAGACATCATGATCGTAGATTTTCACACGCACATCGTGCCTGACGCCTTTCCTGCCACCCGCGGGACCGAGGCGCTTTGGCCGTCGATGAAACATCATGGGGATGGTCGCGCGGACGTTATGATCGCCGGTAAAGTCTATCGCAAGATTGACCAAAGAAGCTGGGCTGTTGCGCCGCGCATGGTGGACATGGACCGCGACGGGATCGACATTCAGGTGCTGTCGCCGATGCCCGAACTGCTGTCTTACTGGTTTTCGCCCGAAGATGGCGGTGATATTTGTGACGCTGTAAACGGCCATATCAACGCAATGGTCGCCGATGCTCCGGACAGGTTTCGCGGTATTGGTATGGTGCCGATGCAGGACCCGAAACTGGCTGCGAGCCATCTGAAAAAACTGCATGACGGCGGGATGATCGGTGTGCTGATCGGCAGCCATATAGAGGGGTTGCCACTTGGCGATGCCTCGCTCGATCCATTTTATCAAACGGCTCAGGATCTGGGCATGCTGGTGATGGTCCATGCGATGCATCCGGCGGGTATGGATCGTGTTGGTGGTCCTGCGGGGCTTGCCGGAACGGTGGCCTTTCCGCTGGAAACTGCTTTGGCGGCAAGTTCGCTGATCGTTGGTGGCGTGATGGAGCGTTTCAGTGATCTGAAACTGATGCTTTGTCATGGTGGCGGTGCCTTGATGTCGCTTTTGCCACGGCTTGATTTTGCCTGGCATAAGGGGATGTCAATTGCTTCGGCCGTGTCGGTGCCCCCCAGTGAAATTGCGCGCCGGTTCTTTTTTGATTCAATCGTCTACAGCGATGATAGCCTGAACACGTTGATTGATCGCGTTGGTGGGGACCGTGTCGCTATGGGCACCGATTATCCATTTGCTATCATGCAAACAGACCCCGTCAATTTTATCAGCAAGGCCAGCGCCGGGCATGCGTCGGCAATCCTATCCGGAACGCCATTTGATTTGGCCCGAACAGCATGAATTTAACAGGAGAATTTCTATGACAACCAGTTCCAACCCTGAAATCGGCAAATCCGTGATGTCCGCCGGGCTGAACACCAACTATCTGGAAGAGGGAACCGGCTATCCGGTGATGATGCTGCACGGTTCCGGTCCCGGTGTCACGGCTTATGCAAACTGGCGTCTGACGATCCCTGCGCTGTCGAACAATTTTCGTGTGATCGCCCCGGATGCTGCGGGATTTGGATATACGGAACGCAAAGAGGGGCAGAAATTCACCCTCGATTTCTGGGTCGAACACATGGTCGGAGTGATGGACGCCTTGAAAATCGAAAAGGCTCATTTCGTGGGCAATTCATTTGGTGGTGCTTTGACGATGGCGATTGCCACGCGTTATCCCGACCGGGTCGACCGGATCGTCATGATGGGCGCTGCGGGCCTGAGCTTTGAGTTGACCGAGGGGTTGGATACAGTCTGGGGTCATGAGCCGAGCTTAGAAAATGCCCGCGAGATGATGGAAAAATATTTTGCTTATAACAACGACCTGATCGGCGATGATCTGGTTAAATCGCGTTACGAGGCCAGCATCCGCCCCGGTTTCCACGAGACATTTTCGGCCATGTTCCCGGCACCACGTCAACGCCACATCGAGGCCTTAGGAACCCCGGAAAGCGAGATTGCCAAGCTGACCAACAGAACATTGATGGTGCATGGGCGCGACGATCAGGTGATCCCAGTGGAATGCAGCCTGCGCTACAATCAACTGCTGGTGAATTCTGATGTGCATATCTTTGGTTGCTGTGGCCACTGGACGCAGATTGAAAAGAAGGATGCGTTTAACCGGTTGGTCAGCGATTTCTTCTTGGCCGACTAAAACAGTCAGCGCGGGGGCGTTAGCGCCCCTGCCCGCCCATAGCCACCTCTAGCCAAGCGAATATCCCGCGCCACGAACCGTGCGCAACGGATCGCGGCCGCCGTGGCGACACAGCGCCTTACGCAAACGTCCGACATGCACATCAACCGTGCGTGTATCAACGTAGATATCGCGCCCCCAGACCCGATCCAGCAATTGTTCCCGGCTCCAGACCCGACCGGGTTTTTCCATGAATGTGGTTAGCAGGCGAAACTCGGTCGGGCCAAGTTTCAGCGGTTTTTCATCCCGATAGACCCGATGACTATCCGAGTTTAGCACGATGTCTTCGAATTCCAGTTGGCCGCCAATACTGGCCGGGCGGGTGCGGCGAAGCTGGGTGCGTACGCGGGCCACCAGCTCGGCGACCGAAAAAGGTTTCACCACATAGTCATCCGCGCCGGTTTCAAGACCGCGCACGCGATCCACATCTTCCGAGCGCGCCGACAGCATGATAATGGGTATATCGCGGGTTTCGTCGCGGGCCTTTAGACGGCGGCAAATCTCGATGCCCGACACGCCGGGAAGCATCCAGTCAAGGACAATCAGATCGGGTGCGGCCTCGGCTATCAGTGTCAGCGCTTCGTCGCCGGTGGCTGCCTTTTCGATCACAAAACCTTCGGCCTCCAGATTATAGGCCAGCACTTCGCGTTGCGCCGGTTCATCTTCGACGACAAGTATTTTGGGGATTGGATCGGCCATTAATCAACGTCCCACTCTGGATGTGCAAAGGCAGTTTGGTCGTCTTTGGGGCGGCTTTCTTCTGGCATTTCACCGGTCACCAGATAGATCACCTGCTCGGCAATATTGGTGATGTGATCGCCGGTCCGTTCAATGTTCTTGGCGATGAAATGCAGATGCATGCAGGCGGTGATATTGCGCGGGTCTTCCATCATATGGGTCAGAAACTCGCGAAACAGCGCATTATACATCTGATCCACGTCCTGGTCGCGCTGGCGAACGTCCTCGGCCAGATCGACATCACGGCGAACATAAGCATCCAGCACATCCTTTAGCATCAGCTCGACTTCGCGCGCCATCCGCCGCACCGATTTTGCGGTGCCGCCAACGGGCTGAGTCTGCACCAGAACTGTTGTGCGTTTGGCAAGGTTCTTGGCGTAATCCCCGCATCTTTCCAGATTACCGCTGATTTTCATCACGCTTAGAACCGTTCGCAAATCCGAGGCCGTCGGGGCACGAAGGGCAATTAACCGCGCAGCTTCCAGATTTACCTGTTCTTCAAGTTCATCAATCTGGCGATCCGCACTGCGCACTTCATTGGCCAGTTCTTCGTCGCGGGTAACCAGCGCGCGCGAGGCATGCCGGATCGAGGTTTCCACCAAGCCGCCCATTTTCATGATGAGGGCCTGAATAGCCTCTAGGTCCCGATCAAAGGCGGATGCGATATGTTGTTCGTTCACAGTCATGTCCTTATCCGATCCGTCCGGTGATGTAGCTTTCGGTGCGCGGGTCGCTCGGGTTGGTGAAAATT
>JAHRVD010000295.1 GCA_019090845.1 Marinosulfonomonas sp. | reverse complement strand
TAAGCGGCAGGCCGACAGCGCTGGAAACCGGATCAGGATAATGACGACGCATGGGGCCAAGGGGTTGGAATCTCCGATCGTGATCCTGCCCGACACGGCCGATACGCAAGCGCGCCAAACCAATGAAATTGTTCTGCTAAAGGATGCCCCGGCAGCATGGAAACCGTCTGCTGGATTTTTGACAGCGCCGGTAAGAGAAATTCTGGCCCAAACGCGCGAAAAGCAGGTCGAAGAACGTGAAAGATTGCTTTATGTGGCTCTAACGCGGGCTGAAAAGTGGTTGATCGTCTGTGCATGCGGCAAGACCAGCGCCAAGGGAAATAGCTGGTATAATCGGGTTAGTGGCGGGATGCTTGCCGTTGGCGCGACTGAATTTGAGCATCCAACCGGGCCGGGTTTAAGGCTGCAACATGGGGACTGGAAGCCAGCGCAGTCTGGCCACAAAACCCAACCCGCAACACCTGCTGCATTGCCAGAATGGGCGCGGAGCATGGCCCCATCGCCCATGCACCAAGATCAGCCGATTTCACCATCCGCCCTAAGTGGCGCAAAGGTCTTGCCTGGTGACTATGGCGAGGGCGATGAAGAAGCCGCGATGCGACGTGGCTCGATGATACATTTGTTACTTGAACATCTGCCCAATCATCCACGCCCGGAATGGCCCGCGCTGGCGGACCTAATGATCGGCACCGAGGCGCCCGACATTCTGGCCGAAGCAACCAAGGTTCTTTCCAACCCGGCTTTGGCCACAATATTCGCACCGGACGCGCTGGCAGAAGTCGATATTTCCGCCCAAATGCCAAACCTTGGCGGGCAGCGAATGCGTGGCACCATTGATCGGTTGATAATCATGCCCGACCGCGTGCTGATCGTTGATTACAAATCAAACCAGCTTGTTCCCGACACGCCCCGGCAGGTTCCTGACGGGCTTTTGGCGCAGATGCGCGCCTATCTGGAAGCTGTCGAGCAAATCTATCCGACACACCAAATTGACACCGCAATTTTGTGGACCCGAACTGCCACGCTGATGGATTTGCCGCACGACATCGTGAGGTCGGCGCTCTTGGCATCCACGACATCTTGACGTTCACCGGACGACTACCTAGTTTTCAAACCCGACCCCATTCACAGGAGAATACAAATGGCCACCGTTTCCGTCACCGACGACACCTTTGATGCCGAAGTTCGCCAAGCCGATATTCCGGTAATTGTGGATTTCTGGGCAGAGTGGTGCGGCCCCTGCAAACAAATCGGCCCCGCTCTGGAAGAACTGTCAGCAGAATTCGAAGGTAAGGTTAAAATCGTCAAAGTGAACGTCGATGACAACCCGAATTCACCCGCACAGCTAGGCGTTCGCGGCATTCCGGCCCTGTTTATGTTTCGCGACGGCGAAGTTGTGTCAAATAAGATCGGCGCGGCCCCCAAAGCAGCGCTGCAAAGCTGGATCGAAGAAACAGTTTAAGTCGCCAGCTTACGGTATTCGGGGCGCTTCGGCGCCCCTTTTCGTTTAAACTTCCCAGCCCCGTGCGCGCACCGCTGTCAGTATTTTATCTTCCGCATCCCCGCGTCCGGCATTGATTGCCATGGTCTGTAGAAACCAGAACAAATAGCGGGAATAGTCGGGCTTCATCTGTGAAACACGCCGAAAAGCGCAGCTTGCGCCCAAATCAAACACATTCGCGGCAATATGGTGAAAATCGACTTTTCCAAACAAAACCACTGGTTTTGCGTGGAAATATCCCGTCATTGCCACACCGGAATTTTGCGTAACGATATAGGCGCAATCGCGCACAAGCGGCAGCGCATCGGCGCTTGAAACAGTCAGACGCGGATTTCGGTTCGCCAGATCGCTTAGCCTGTCGCGCTCTTCATCGGTATATTTTTCCTTGGGGTGAAACGTCGCGTGAACCGGCTTGTTGGGTTCGTGAACCAGCGTCGCCTCGATCATTTCAATCGGGCTGGCGGCCTGAAAACTGCGTTTTGCCAGTAATCGCCCCTGAAGCGGGACAAAGACATAGCCGCCATTGCGTGTGCTCGTGTCGCCAAACAGGCGCTTGCGCCAACTGGCTGTGAATTTTTCCGCCTCATTGGCATCCACCGTTTCTGGCCGGAAATTCGCACGCGCAACCGCCCACTCCCATCTTTTGGCAGAGCTTTCGATTTGCCAAAACGGATAGAAATACGACAAACGCATCGTTAATGCGCGATCATGAAAGGGCGACTCCATGAAAAACACCGAATAGCCAGGGTCATTGGCTGATTGCAGCACCTCAACCTCTGAATTTCCCAGAAATAGACACTGATATCCGCAAGAGCCAAACGCAGCCACGATCCGGTTCACAAAGTTTATCTGCCCGGTTTCCGCACGCTCACGCATGTCCGGTTCAAGATAAAATGTCAGGGTTTTGGCATCGTTCATATTGGGCAACGCTAGTTTGCCAACCGGAAGCCTACAAGGGAAAGCCGCTTGTGCCGCGCATTGTTGATGTCCATATATCCCAAAACATTAAACGAGGTTTTTATGGCAAACGACAGCTTTCCCGGTTGGCACGGCACCACCATTATCGGCGTGCGCAAAGGTGGCGAGGTTGTGATCGCCGGTGACGGGCAGGTCAGCCTTGGACAAACGGTTCTGAAAGGCACAGCGCGCAAGGTTCGCCGCTTGACCAGTGGCGGGCATGATGTCGTTGCCGGTTTCGCCGGATCGACCGCCGATGCATTCACTTTGTTGGAGCGGCTGGAAACCAAGCTAGAGGCAACACCCGGCCAACTGACCCGCGCCGCAATCGAACTGGCAAAAGACTGGCGCACCGACAAATATCTGCAAAAACTCGAAGCGATGCTGATCGTGACGGACGGCTCGGAATTACTGGTAATCACCGGCGCGGGCGATGTGCTGGAGCCCGAACATGACGTGACGGCGATCGGATCTGGCGGCAATTATGCGCTGGCAGCGGCGCGTGCATTGATGGACAGCAAAGCATCAGCCGAAGATGTCGCGCGCAAAGCAATGGCCATCGCCGCCGATATCTGTGTCTACACAAACGGTAACCTGACGATAGAAAAGATTTCCAAATGACAGCCCTGACGCCACGCGAAATTGTATCCGAGCTTGACCGCTTCATCATAGGCCAGAACGACGCCAAACGCGCTGTTGCCGTTGCCCTGCGCAACCGTTGGCGGCGCAAGCAACTGGGTGCTGACCTGCGTGAAGAGGTTTATCCAAAAAATATCCTGATGATCGGGCCGACCGGCGTTGGTAAAACCGAGATCAGCCGCCGTCTGGCAAAGCTTGCCCGCGCGCCGTTTCTGAAAATCGAGGCCACGAAGTTTACCGAGGTCGGCTATGTCGGGCGTGACGTCGAGCAGATCGTGCGCGATCTGGTGGAAAGCGCAATCACGATGACGCGCGAACATATGCGCGAAGATGTTCAGGCAAAGGCCCGTCAGGCAGCCGAAGACAGGGTGCTGCACGCCATTGCCGGCGAAGGTGCCCGCGAGCAGACCCTCGATATGTTCCGTGGTAAACTGAAAAGCGGCGAGCTTGATGATACGGTGATCGAACTGGACATCGCTGACACATCTAATCCGATGTCGATGTTTGAAATACCCGGTCAGCCCGGCCAGATGGGCGGCGCGATGAACCTTGGCGACATGTTCGGCAAAGCGTTTCAGGGCCGCACGCAGCGGCGCAAAATTACCGTTGCCGAAAGCTATGGCCTGCTTATCGGCGAAGAGGCCGACAAACTGCTGGACGACGAAACCGTCAACAAAAGCGCCATCGAAGCCGTCGAGCAGAACGGTATCGTGTTTCTGGATGAGATCGACAAAGTCTGCGCGCGGGCTGATGCGCGCGGCGGCGATGTCAGCCGCGAGGGTGTGCAACGCGACCTGTTGCCATTGATCGAAGGCACAACCGTTTCCACCAAATACGGCCCCGTTAAAACCGACCACGTTCTGTTCATCGCCTCAGGCGCTTTTCACATCGCCAAACCGTCTGATCTGCTGCCGGAATTGCAGGGACGCCTACCGATCCGGGTCGAATTGCGCGCCCTGACCGAAGAAGATTTCGTGCGCATCCTGACCGAAACCGATAACGCGCTGACGCTGCAATATACCGCCCTGATGGGAACCGAAGACGTCACGGTCAGCTTTACCCCGGAAGGCATCGCAGCCCTTGCTCATATTGCCGCCGAGGTGAACCAAAGCGTTGAAAACATCGGCGCGCGGCGCCTTTATACGGTGCTGGAGCGGGTGTTTGAAGAACTGTCCTTTACCGCCCCGGATCGTGGCGGTGATGCGGTGACGGTGGACGCCGAATTTGTCGAGGCCAATCTGGGTGACATTGCCCGCTCTGCGGATCTTGGGCGTTACATGTTGTGATTTCGCTTTCCTTTCCCGGTGAACTCGGGGAAAGGGAATTATGGATTACCTTCGGTTTCTGAAAGAAAATGCGCGCTGGCTGGCGGCGGGGCTGTTGCTGACGTTTACCTCTGCCTACGGACAGACCTATTTCATCTCGATCTTCGCGGGCGAAATCCGGGCCGAGTTTGGCCTGTCTCATGGCGCATGGGGTGGAATTTACACGCTCGGGACAACAGTATCGGCGTTGGTGATGATCTGGTCGGGCACGCTGACCGACCATTTCCGGGTGCGTCATTTGGGGGCAGTGGTCTTTGCATCGCTCGCCGTGGCCTGCCTGTTTATGGCGTCAGTGTCAGCCGTCTGGGCGCTGCCGTTTGCAATCTTTGCGCTGCGTCTGACCGGGCAGGGCATGTCGAGCCATTTGGCAATCGTCGCAATGGCGCGCTGGTTCGTGGCCACCCGCGGGCGGGCATTGTCGATTGCCTCAATGGGGTTCGCGATCGGGCAGGCGGTTATGCCGATCATATTCGTCGCCCTGTTGGCCAGCTATTCCTGGCGCATGCTATGGGTTGTCGCGGCCGTTTTGGCGCTGGCGGCGATACCTATTCTGGTCGGGCTTTTGAAACATGAACGCACACCACAATCCATCGCCAAAGAAACGCACGCGGCCGGGATGAATGGCACGCACTGGCAACGGCGCGACGTTTTGCACCACTGGCTGTTCTGGCTGCTGATCCCGTCGTTCCTTGGACCCGCCGCCTGGGGAACCGCGCTGATGTTTCAACAGGTGCATCTGGCCGAGGTTAGCAACTGGACCCATGTGGAATTCGTCGCGATGTTGCCGCTGCTGACCGTAGCAGCGATCGCTTCAACTTTCGCAACCGGTTGGGCAATCGACCGGTTTGGAACCGGGCGACTGATGCCGTTTCTGATGCTGCCCTTTGGGGTGGCATTCATGATACTGGCGGCTGCGGACGGGTTGGGGATGTTGGCGCTTGGCATCGCGGTTTTCGGCATTGCCAATGGCGCCAGCGCAACGCTTCCCGGCGCCTTTACGGCTGAATTTTTTGGCACCCGGCATATCGGCGCAATCAAGGCCATGATCGCCGCAATCATGGTGTTTGGCTCAGCTATCGGGCCGGGTATTTCCGGCTGGCTAATTGATCAGGGCGTGGACTTTTCCCAGCAGATGGGCGGTATAGCAATCTATTTTCTGGCAACCGCGCTGCTTGTCACGCTCGCCGTTGGCCGGGCGCGTCGATTGTTACCG
>JAHRVD010000294.1 GCA_019090845.1 Marinosulfonomonas sp. | reverse complement strand
TCCTATCTGTTGATCGGGTTTTATTACCGCAAGCCAAGCGCCAATGCCGCCGCGATCAAGGCTTTTGTGGTCAACCGGGTGGGTGATTTCGGCTTTGCCTTGGGTATTTTCGGGCTGTTCTATCTGGTCGACAGCATCCGTATGGATGACATTTTTGCCGCCGCGCCGCATCTGGCCGAAACTGACCTGCATTTCCTGTGGACGGACTGGAACGCTGCTAACCTGCTGGCCTTCCTGCTGTTCATTGGCGCGATGGGGAAATCTGCGCAATTGTTCCTGCACACATGGTTGCCCGACGCGATGGAAGGCCCCACACCAGTGTCCGCACTGATCCATGCGGCTACAATGGTGACGGCGGGCGTGTTTCTTGTCTGCCGGATGTCACCGCTGTTTGAATTCGCGCCCGAAGCCAAAATGTTTGTCGTCGTGATCGGCGCCAGCACGGCATTTTTTGCCGCCACCGTTGGCCTTGTGCAAAACGACATAAAGCGCGTCATCGCCTATTCAACCTGTTCCCAGCTTGGCTATATGTTCGTGGCCGCCGGCGTTGGGGTTTATTCGGTGGCGATGTTCCACCTGCTGACACATGCGTTTTTCAAGGCGATGTTGTTCCTTGGCGCAGGCTCGGTCATTACCGCGATGCACCACGAGCAAGACATGCGCAACTATGGCGCTTTGCGCAAAAAAATCCCGCTGACGTTTGCTGCAATGATGATCGGCACTTTGGCGATCACCGGGGTTGGCATTCCGCTGACCACCATCGGGTTTGCCGGGTTCCTGTCCAAGGATGCGATCATCGAAAGCGCCTTTGCGTCCGGTTCGGGCTATGCGTTCTGGTTGCTGGTTGTGGCGGCGATGTTCACCAGTTTTTACAGCTGGCGGCTGATGTTCATGACGTTTTATGGCGACGCGCGGGGTGACAAACACGCCCATGACCACGCCCATGAAAGCCCGATGAGCATGCTGATCCCGCTTGGTGTTCTGGCCGTCGGGGCAATCTTTTCCGGCATGGTCTGGTACGGGCCGTTCTTTGGCGATCACGACAAGATCAATGAATTCTTCGGCATTCCGAGCCATAGTGAGACAACGATGCACGGGTCAGAGACCACCGCACATGGGGACACCCATGGCGAAGCCGCCAGCCACACCACGGCAATGGTCGCCGAACATCATGATGCGCCACAGGGCGCGATCTTTATGGGCGAGGACAACCATATCATCGACGAGGCCCACCACGCGCCCAACTGGGTGAAAGTGTCGCCGTTTATCGCCATGCTGATCGGGTTTTTCACGGCCTGGATGTTCTATATTCGCCGCCCCGACCTGCCGGGACGTCTGGCTGCCAGCCAGCGGCCGCTTTATAATTTCCTGCTGAACAAATGGTATTTTGACGAGCTTTATGACTGGGTGTTTATCCGCCCGGCAAAATGGCTTGGCAGATTTTTGTGGAAGCGGGGCGATGGCAGTGTCATTGACGGAACGCTGAACGGGATTGCCTTGGGCATCGTGCCGTTCCTGACGCGCTTGGCAGGACGGGCCCAGTCTGGCTATCTGTTCCACTACGCCTTTGCGATGGTGATCGGCATCGCGGTGCTGATAACCTGGATGACGCTGAGCGGGGGGGCAAACTGATGGAAAACATGCTGTCAATTGTTACCTTTGTGCCGCTGGTCGCCGCTGTGATCATGGCCATAGGTCTGCACGGAAACGAGGCCGCAGCACAGCGCAATGCCAAGTTTGTGGCGCTGTTTGCCACCAGCGTCACCTTCGTTGCTTCGCTGGGGATCCTGTTACAGTTTGACCCCTCTGACACCGGCTTTCAGTTCGTTGAGGAACACCAGTGGCTGATGGGCATGAGCTATAAGATGGGTGTCGACGGTATCTCGGTTCTGTTTGTGATGCTGACGACGTTCCTTATGCCGATAACCATTGCGGCCTGCTGGAAGGTAGAGACGCGGGTCAAGGAATACATGATCGCTTTCCTGCTGCTGGAAACGCTGATGCTGGGCGTGTTCATGGCGCTCGATCTGGTGCTGTTCTATCTGTTCTTTGAGGCAGGTCTGATCCCGATGTTCCTGATTATCGGTATATGGGGGGGCAAGGAACGCATCTATGCCGCGTTCAAGTTCTTCCTTTATACGTTTCTTGGCTCGGTCTTGATGCTGGTGGCGATGGTGGCGATGTTTGTGGATGCGGGCACCACCGATATGGTGGCGCTTCTTGGCCACAGCTTTGCGTCCGATACGATTGCGGTGTTTGGATTTCAGATTGTCGGTGGCTTGCAAACGCTGCTGTTCATTGCGTTCTTTGCCAGCTTTGCGGTGAAAATGCCGATGTGGCCGGTGCACACATGGCTGCCCGATGCCCACGTGCAGGCCCCAACCGCGGGCTCGGTGGTGCTGGCGGCGATCCTGCTGAAGATGGGCGGCTACGGTTTCTTGCGCTTTTCGATGCCAATGTTCCCGATTGCCTTTGATCTGCTGGCGACAACTGTTCTTTGGTTAAGCGCGATTGCGATTGTCTATACCTCGCTTGTGGCGCTGGCCCAAAAGGACATGAAAAAGCTGATTGCCTATTCCTCGGTCGCCCATATGGGCTATGTGACGGCGGGCATATTCTCGGCCAATCAACAAGGCGTTGATGGTGCGATTTTCCAGATGATAAGCCACGGGTTTATATCCGGCGCGCTGTTTTTATGTGTCGGCGTTATCTATGACCGGATGCACACCCGCGAAATTGACGCCTATGGCGGTCTTGTGAACCGGATGCCAGCCTATGCGCTGATCTTTATGCTGTTCACGATGGCCAATGTCGGCCTGCCGGGGACCAGCGGTTTTGTTGGTGAGTTTCTGACCCTTGTCGGGATATTCCAGGCCAACACCTGGGTTGCGATGTTTGCAACAACCGGCGTTATCCTGTCTGCGGCCTATGGGCTGTGGCTGTATCGGCGTGTCGTGATGGGCGCGCTGATAAAGGAAAGCCTGAAATCTATTACTGACCTGACCACCCGCGAACGCGCGATCTTTGCGCCGCTGGTGGTGATGACCATCCTTCTTGGCGTTTACCCGAGCCTTGTCACCGATATGATCGGGCCAAGTGTCAGCGCATTGATCACAGATTACCACGCCGCCTTGCCCGCTATGGGCGAGACGCACGCGGCGACGCATTAGGGGCCTGAACGCATGACATCTGCTGATTTTTCAATTGTCCTGCCCGAGGTGCTGCTGGCGGTGTTTGCCATGCTTGCACTGGTTATCGCCGTTTATACCGGCAAGGACAAAAGCGCACCGCTGGTGTTCTGGCTGACGGCGGCGGTTATGGCGGCACTTGCGGCCTGGATCGGGCTGAACGGCGAAGGCAGCAACGCCGCCTTTGGCGGGATGTTCATTGACGATGCGTTTTCGCGCTTTGCCAAGGTCATCATATTGCTGTCAGCGGCGGCCATTCTGTTGATGAGCGCGCCCTATATGGCCAAACGAGACCTGCTGAAATTCGAATACCCGCTGCTGATCGCGCTGGCCACAGTTGGCATGATGGTCATGGTTTCGGCGGGCGATCTGATGTCGCTTTATATGGGGCTGGAATTGCAATCGCTGGCCCTTTACGTGGTCGCGTCCCT
>JAHRVD010000293.1 GCA_019090845.1 Marinosulfonomonas sp. | reverse complement strand
GCACTAGCCTTGCCGCCCGCGCTGCGGATCATTTCTGCGGTTTCCTCGGCACCTGCCGCGTTCATATCAAAGATCGCGACGTCTGTGCCTTCTTCGCCAAAACGGCGCGATACTTCGCGCCCGATACCACTGCCGCCGCCGGTGATGACGACACGTTTTCCATTTAGACCACGCATGATGTTGTTCCCCTCTTGAAAGTTGCGGATAAGAACGCAATTTCCGAGCGCCCTTGATTAAAATCGAACACTTGTTAGAATTATGCCAACTGCGTGCCGCCTGTCCAGAGAGAAATCGTTTTAAAAAAATGTCCAGCAATCCAAATAATGCTCCGCAGAGCAAAACTCTTAGTAAATCGGAACAGACCCGCAACCAAATTCTGGCCGCCGCAGCCAAGTTGTTTCGTGAAGAAGGCTATCACGCGTCTACCTTGCGCAAAATTGCCGCTAAGGCCGGAATGGAAGCTGGCAGTATTTATTACCACTTTGCGTCCAAGGACGTGATCCTGGACGAGGTTCTGGATGCCGGATTGCGCCAACTTGTTGATGCCGTAAAGCAAACCGGCGTTGAAGCTAAGACGAATGGCACCGGTTTTCGCGAGGCGTTTGGCGCGATGGTCGATACCCACCTGACCTATCTGTTGCTGGCAAGCGATTCGACGTCCGCCAACATCCGAAATTTCCCGACTTTGCCCGAAGAAATGCGCAACCGACATCGACCGCTGCGTCGGGCCTACGCCGACCTGTGGGACGAGTTTCTGGGTGACGCACGCAAGGCCGGTGAAATACGCGATGATATCAAGGTAGTGCCGTTGCGTCAGTTTGTGCTGGGCGCTCTGAACTGGACGGTTGAATGGTATGACGCCGAGCGCTACCCGATAGGGATGCTGTCCCAGAGAGCGGCAAAATTAATACTGGACGGCATGTCAACCGAGCACGGCGCGGCGATGCTTTCGATCATCAGCGAACCTGATGTCAAAACCGGTCTGCCTGATGACGAGGGCAGCAAAGCGTCCCGCTCACGCAGGCACATCCTGTCGGCTGCGGCGCGGATAATGCGCGACAAGGGTTATAGTTCAGCCACGTTGCGCGACATCGCAGATGAAGCCGGCATGGAGGCGGGCAGCGTCTATTATCATTTTGAGTCCAAGGACCAGATCCTTGACGAGGTGCTGGACATCGGGCTTCGGGATCTTCTGGATGGTGTTGCGGACGTGATGGCACAGACCTATGACAAGCCTCAGCATCGCACCCGTATTGCGGCTGCCATACAGCGCCATTTCCAGCACCTGTTTGCCGAAAGCGAATTCACCTCGGCCAATATCCGAATGTATGGCCAGTTGCCCAAAGCAGTCCGTGCCCGCCATTTTCCGGTGCGCCATGATTACGGCAACCTCTGGGATCGCTGTCTGGCGGCGGCGCAGGATGCCGGGGAAATCCGGCCCGACATCAAAGTCGTTCCTTTGCGTCAGGTTATGCTTGGCGCGCTGAACTGGACGGTTGAATGGTTTGATCCGGATCGGGATGGTCTTGATGATGCCTATAGTCTGAATGACATGGTGCGGATGCTGCAGATACTTTTATTGGATGGGATCGTTGCGCGCTGAGGCGCAGGGGCAACTAATCGATGGGGAAATACTAAAATGACGTTCACAATGACCGATGCGCAACAGGAAATCCGCGACACGATTTTGCGTCTTTGCGCCCAGTTTGACGATGACTACTGGCTGGAGAAAGACCGCGTTGGTGGCTATCCGCAGGAATTGCACGCAGCACTGGCCGAAGGCGGCTGGCTGGGGATTGCCATGCCCGAGGCATACGGAGGATCCGGTCTGGGTATCACCGAAGCCACGATCATGATGCAGGCAATTGCCGAAGCGGGCGGCGGAGCCAGTGCGGCATCTGCTATCCATCTGAGTATTTTTGGGCTGAACCCGGTGGTGAAGTTTGGCACTGAGGAACAGAAAGAGCGGATGTTGACGCCGCTTATCGCAGGCCAGCATAAACCGTGTTTTGCGGTGACCGAGCCGACGACCGGTCTTGATACCACCAAGCTTAGAACCAAGGCGGTGAAGCAGGGGGAACGCTATGTGGTGAACGGTCAGAAGGTTTGGATCACCACCGCGCAGGTTGCCGACAAGATGCTGCTTCTGGCCCGTACAACCCCGCTTGAGGATGTCGAAAAATCCACCGAAGGGCTGACGCTGTTTTACACAAAATTCGACCGGGATTTTCTGGATATTCGCGAGATTGAAAAGATGGGCCGTAAATGCGTCGATTCAAACGAGCTGTTTATCGAAGGTCTGCCAATCCCCGCCGAAGATATGATTGGCCAAGAGGGGCAGGGGTTTCGCCAAATCCTGCACGGGTTGAACCCGGAACGGGTTATGATAGCAGGCGAATGCGTCGGTATTGCCCGCAACGCGCTAAAGCGGGCGGCGGAATATGCCAAGGAACGGGTCGTCTTTGGGCGCCCGATTGGCCAGAATCAGGGTGTCCAGCATCCGCTGGCCCATTGCTGGGCCAAGGTCGAGGCGGCCAATCTGATGGTGATGCATGCGGCAGCGCTTTATGATGCGGGCAAACCTTGTGGCGTCGAAGCGAACGCCGCCAAGCTACTGGCGGCCGAGGCTGCGGTTGAAGCAACCCAAACCGCGCAGCTGACCTTTGGCGGATTTGGCTATGCCAAAGAATACCATGTGGAGCGGCTGGTGCGCGAAGCGCTGTTATTCAAGATCGTGCCGATCACTCCGCAACTTTTATTATCGTTCATCGCAGAGAAGGCACTGGGCCTTCCGAAATCCTACTGAAAGGGACACTAATGCACGACGTATTACGCACCACCGGATTCTATTATGAAGAATGTGAAGTCGGGATGAAATTTGAAACCCGGGCACGCACCGTGACCGAGGCGGATCTGGTCGGGTTTTGCAACCTGACATGGATGTATGAAGGTATATTTACCAACCTTGAACACAGCCGCGATGGCGCATCATCTGGCGGGCGCGTTATCCCCGGTGTGATGGTTTATGCAATGGCCGAGGGCCTTTTGACATTCTCGATGGATGGCACCGGTATGGCGTTCCTGCACGCGGATTTTAACGTTAAGGGGCCGACATATGTGGGCGATACGATTCGCGTAGAAGTCGAGATATTGGAAAAACGCCTGACGTCCAAACCGGGGCGCGGACTGGTGCGAAGCCGTAACCGTGTGCTGAAATCTGACGGCACCGAAACGATCATCTATGAGCCGCTGCGGATGCTGCGCACCAAAGACTAAAAGCCCGATTTTCCGGGCCGCGAAAGTGGCCCGGACGAACCCGTGATTTGTTTACCTTGGGTAACATCACGGGAAGCTTGATCGAAAATCTAACACATGTTAGGTTTTTCATAAGCGGTAAAAACCGCGCGGGAGGATACATGACGATCGCCAAGGGGGAGTTTGGCTTTTCTGCTGCTGAGCTTGCAGAAAAACCGACAGTATTTGCATCTGATCTGTTCAAGGATCAGGTGGTTGTGGTGACGGGGGCTGGCAGCGGTCTTGGCCGCGCAATCGCCGCTCTTTTCGCGCGCCTTGGTGCGACGCTGGCTATTTGTGGACGCAATCCTGAAAAACTTGAAGCCGGTGCTGAGTATCTGCGAAGTTTTGGCGGCGAGGTGTTTTCCTATCAGATGACAATCCGCGACCCCGAACAGGTCGAGGCATTTGTTGATGCGATCCATGAACGCTTTGGACGTCTGGATGTGCTGGTCAACAACGCGGGCGGGCAATTTCCGCAGGCAGCGCTGGATTTCACCGCCAAGGGCTGGAACGCCGTTATCGACACCAATCTGAACGGCACCTGGTGGATGACGCAGGCCGTTGCGCGCAAGTGGGTCGAGAGCAAAACCCAGGGGAATATTGTCAGCATCGTTGCCGATATCTGGCGCGGCATGCCGGGCATCGCCCATACATGCGCGGCGCGGGCCGGGGTGATTTATCTGTCAAAAACGCTGGCGGTCGAATGGGCGCCCCATGGCATTCGCGTCAATTGCGTTGCACCGGGCTGCAACGAAAGCAGCGGCTTTGCAAACTATCCGCCGGAAGGCTCGGCGACGTTCAAGGAATCAAACCCTATGCGTCACGCGGGCGACGAATGGGACATCGCCGAAGCTGTGGTCTATGTGGCAGCACCGTCGGGAAAATTCGTGACCGGCGAGGTGTTGAATGTCGACGGCGGACAACAGCTTTGGGGCGATCCATGGCCAACTGGCCGTCCCGACTATTTCAAAATTGCGTAAGTTTTTGTTGATACAAGCGGCGCGTTAGAGGAACATCAAGATCAGGCGGCACTCAGAATGAATGAGACCATGACAAAAACAGCTAAGACACAGGGCACCGGTGAACAGCCACCAGTTCTGGAATGCATCGGTGTTGAGCGGCGTTTTGGCGGGCTTGTGGCAGTGAGCGGTGTGGACATGGAAATCCGCAAAGGCGAGATTTTCGGCCTTGTCGGCCCGAACGGCAGCGGCAAAACGACCCTTACCAATGCAATCACCGGATTTTATCCGCCCAATGAGGGCCGCATCAAGCTGGACGGCAACGATATAACCGGCACAGCCCCTCACAAAGTGGCAGGCCTTGGTGTGGCGCGGACATTTCAGAACCTTGCCTTGTTTAACGGGATGAGCGTACTGGATAATATCCTGCTTGGACGTCATATCCACATGAATCCCGGCGTGGTCCGGACAGCGCTATACTGGTGGCTGGCGCGTCCTGAAGAGGTCGCCAACCGGGAAATCGTCGAGGAAGTGATCGAGTTTCTGCAACTTGAAAGCATCCGTCACGAGCTTGTCGATGGTATTCCGATCGGGCTGAAAAAGCGGGTTGAACTGGCCCGCGCACTGGTCGCCGAGCCGCACCTGCTGATCCTTGATGAGCCGATGGCAGGGATGAACCAGGAAGAAAAAGAATACATGGCGCGTTTCATTCTTGATGCGCGCGCCGAACGCGGGGTCAGCGTTCTGCTGATCGAACACCACATGGATGTCATTTTGGGCATTTGCGACCGGATGTTGGCGCTGAACTATGGCGAGATGATCGCCAGCGGTATTCCAAGCGAGGTTGTCAAAGATCCCGGCGTCATCAAGGCCTATATCGGAGATGGTCATGTTGGATAACATAGCCCCGGCCATAACTGGCGACGAGACGATAGCAAAACTGCTTGT
>JAHRVD010000292.1 GCA_019090845.1 Marinosulfonomonas sp. | reverse complement strand
CAGGTTTTTGAACATTCCGGGGCGACCCGGGGCTGGGTTGGGGGTGCCGCCGAGGCCGAGGATCTGCTTGTCATGTCGCAGCGTATTCTTGGCCCGGACGAAGCGCAGGCGCTGTTTCAGTCGGAATCTCACGGGCAGGGACGGCAGGGGTATCTGCCGGATGTGACGCCGGACTTCATTGAAAAACTGGAACGGGAACTGACCGGCTCGGTTGGTGCGGCAACTGCCCACGCGATGCTGGGCCAAATCATCGGCGGATCGGCAGTGTCGGTCGAAGACCTGATGGCGGTGGCCGATGAAACTGCGCAGATGCTGGAATATTCCAGCCAGCTTGAGGCCAAATCCTCGCAGTTGACAAAAACCGCCCGCCAATTACGCGATGCCAACCAGAAACTGACCGAATTGTCGGTGCAAAAGGACGCCTTTCTCGGCCAGATCAGCCACGAATTGCGCACCCCGATGACGTCGATCCGGGCGTTCTCGGAAATCCTGATGGAGGGGCCGGAACTGGGGGCTGACGATCAGGTGAAATATTCCTCGATAATTCATGATGAAACGATCCGCCTGACCCGGCTGCTCGATGACCTGCTGGATCTGAGTGTTCTGGAAAGCGGCACGGTTTCGCTGAATTACAGACAGGTCAGCCTGCAGGAAGTCTTGACGCGTGCGGTGTCATCAGCCGGGGCTGAAGGGGTCAGCCGCAGCATCAAAATTCTGCGCGACGAAGCGAGCGAGCAGATCGAAATAACCACCGACGCCGACCGGCTGGGGCAGGTCTTTATCAATCTGATCTCCAACGCTCAGAAATATTGCGACGCCAAACGGCCCCGCTTGCAGATAGCAGTGCGTCGTCGCGGCACCACCGTGCAAGTGGATTTCACCGACAACGGGTCTGGTCTGCCCGAGAAAATCCGGGATCTGATATTCGAAAAATTCTCGCGGCTGTCGGATCAGGCAGCGGCGGGGGGGGCTGGTCTGGGGCTGGCGATTTGTCGCGAGATCATGAACAACCTTGGTGGTCAGGTGGCCTATCTGCCGGGGCAGGGCGGGTCGGCGTTCAGGGTGACGCTGCCGGTAGCGGCCAAATCTGCCCGCACCGCATAAATTTTTTGAATTTCAATACTTTATAAACCACGTTTTGGCATGCTCGGCCCGGAACCGGGAAAGTCATTGCCGTGAAAATTGATCCAACGGTCTTACGCAGTAAGATCGGCAAACAAAGTGCGCAGGCTGAAACACGTGGGATGAGCGTTCGAAAAGCCTTGCGGTTGGCAACTGTGCGTGCCGGGCGGGGTATGGGGGAACTGGTCGCAACACTGGCTGGTTGTCAACAAAGTCGGGCCGATTTGGCACAGGTTGTTACTGCAGTTGAGGGGCCTCAGTTGCTATTTTTGATCGGTGGCCCGCAGGATACGCGTGGGTTGGCGATCGTTGATGCGGTGCTGGTGGGCGGTGTGGTTGAATACATGACAACCGGGCGGGTGGTTCACGCCCCACCCGAGGAACGTGCACCGTCGCGAACCGACGCCATCATGCTTGGCGAACTTCTTGACCGGATACTGATGGCAATGGACAAGGAATTGTTGGGCAGCGTTAATCAGCCCCCGGTCACGGGATTTCGCAGTTCGGCTTTGCTTGACGATGCGCGGGCCGTTGGCATGGCGCTGGAAGATTTGCCCTACCACCGCTTTGATCTGTCGATTGATCTGGCCGATGGGGCCAAAACCGGCGAGATGTGGCTGTTTTTCCCCAAGCCGGTCGTAGCAACTGATGCCGATGCTGGCCAACAAATCAAAAAATGGAGCGATGCATGGCAGGCCCATGTCGATCGCATTCCGGCGCGTATTGATGCTGTTCTGCACAAATTTTCAATGCCTTTGGACGAGTTGCAGAACCTGCAGGTGGGCAGCCTGATACCGGTTCCGGCCGAACAGGTTGGTGCGGTGCGCCTGACGGGCAGTGATCGCAACGCGGTGGCTATTGGTAAGCTGGGGCGGGCGCATGGGTTTCGGGCCGTGCGCATTGCTTCGCAGGTTGATTTGCAACGGGTGCGCGCCTTCGCAGAGGTCACCACAGCTATTGCACCCACGGGGCCACAGGATTTGGAGCCCGCAGGGGACGCTTTGAACGAGGGGCTGCAAACCCAGGCGCTGGTTGAAACTGTCAGTTCAGGTCAGGAACCTGAACCAGAACTGGCCGGGCGCGCAGATTGATCGAGGTCAAGGCAGACAATGCTGTGGCAAGTGAAACTGGCATCAGCACAGGAGAGTTGAGCAATGACATCCATAGCAAAACGCAAGGCCGTTCTGGAAAACCGCCTGCAAGAGTTAAACGCGCGGTTACACGAGATTGATGAAGAACTGGAATCACATCATTCCAAGGACTGGGAAGAATTGGCAGTCGAGCGGGAAACCGACGAAGTATTAGAAGGTATGGGCCTGTCCGGCCAGGCCGAGATCAAGGCGATCAATGCGGCACTGGTGCGGATCCAAAACGGTGAATACGGGGATTGCGTGGCTTGCGGTGCGCAAATCCTGCCCGAACGGCTGGATCTGTTGCCGTATGCGCCGCTGTGCCGCAAATGCGCTAATGCGCGTGCCTCCGGTCGTTAGGCGGGTTTGAATATTCAGGTCGGTTTGGCTGGCCAAAACCGGTCCTAACCCAGCAGAATACCGATCACGACCATCATCAATCCGATGGCCGACAGCGCCAGCGCGCCCATATTCATGGCGACCAGTTTTTGCAAACGCGCAGTCATTGCGGTTTTGTCCAGTTGCGCTTTGCGTGCTTTGCCCGCCAAAACGATGCACCAGACCAGCCCAATCACCCCGACCAGCGATATAACGGCCCCCGGCCAGATCAGAAAACTCATCCACATTGCCCCCAATTGTTGCGCCTGCCGCCTACCATTGAATTCGCCGCGCAGGCAAGCATTGATCGGCTTGCCTACCGGCCATAGGAAGGCTAGGGAACCGGGAACGATAATCAATTCAGAGGCCCAACAATGAGCGATGCAGTGACCGATACAACCTACCGCGTAACGGCAGATGAGCTGCGCCAGTTCATTGAACGGTATGAGCGGCTGGACGCCGAGAAAAAAGACATCGCCGAACAACAAAAAGAGGTCATGTCAGAGGCCAAAGGCCGCGGGTATGACACCAAAGTGCTGCGTAAACTGGTCGCCCTGCGCAAACGTGACCGCGAAGATCTGGCCGAAGAAGAAGCAGTGCTGGAACTTTATAAAGAAGCGCTGGGGATGTAGTTGGGCCGGGCGCTCAGCAACCGTGTGAAGGGCCGCGCGCCGCGTTGCGCCAAATGCGAAGCCCGAAAGATTGGTTTGTCAACAAGTCGCAATCCACCACTGGTGTGTGTCCCGGCATCAGGACCGTATGATTACCGGCAAGTAAAAACATGACGTCAACGGGGCTTTGAGTTGATTTCGCTTCGTTTGATCCTACCGATCTGTTGAGCCGGGCTTGGCGACACAATGAAGCATGAATAGACTTTGGTTGCCTAGCTGATCTCTACCTCGACAAGGTTAGGGTCAGGGGGGGTAGCGGTATGAATTCATTTGATTTTCCTAAGAAAATTGGCTGAATTTACTGGGGGTCGGTGGGAACGAGGGGTGTTTTCGGCCAAAAATTTATATGTTGCAAGTTTCGGATGGGTGAACTCGCTACTTTGCACTCCTGATGAATGGTAGTTCTCCTACTCAATAGGTATGAAAAGGGCGGGAAGCGGCCATTCGCTGCGCTCTACATTGAGGTCTGCTATGCGGACGAAGTGGACGCCAGTACGCGGAGCATTTTGAGCCTAAATTTGCTACTTTCCAAAATCTTGGACTAGGGCAAAAAGTGCACCGATCGCAATTAAGCCGGCAAACAGCCAGAACAATCTCATCCATAAAGATGCGCGATACGAAGTAGTAGGATTTGGAAGGTTTGTATGGCCCGATTGAGAGACAGGTACCCTGTGTGAATAAGTGACGTTAACTCGTTTCGAGCGCAAAAGGTACCAAGAAAACAAAAATACAAAGACAATCGACACCAGCAACGCTGCCAGCATTGCACCGCTGGGATTTCCAAATGTCATCGGAAACACTGGAAGAATACCTAAGAACTCGCACACGATTGTAACTTTTGGCATCAGCCTATGTTTCAAAGGTGCTAGAACAAGAAATGGAAGCTGAAGCGCGTATAAAAGCAGCAATTCGGGCGTTGAATATAAGGAGGATTGGCTATTCCCCGCGCCGGCAATGAGCCCGAACTGAACCAGCAGTCCTTCCGCGAGTGAATAAGCCATGAAAATATAGATCAGCAAGAGCCAGCCTCAAAATCCGAAGTATTGATTGCGTTGTGCTTCTT
>JAHRVD010000291.1 GCA_019090845.1 Marinosulfonomonas sp. | reverse complement strand
CGCGCAAAACGCCCGAGCATGAGCGCGCCTTTGTGGTGCATCGCACGATGGCGGATTTGCGTTGGCTTGATCCGCAGGTTGACGCAAATGACAGGGCGGCGGGGCAATGTTACCTGGGCGTGCCAGAGGCGGCCAACGTCAGCCCGGCGGGGCTGGCGCGCTACAGCTCGTTGCGCAGTTGGCTGTCGCAGTGGTCCTATGACGATTCACGCGCTGATGCGCTGGTGGGGGCAGGCAAAATTGCGGTGCCGTTGTTGGTTGTGGAAAACAGCGCCGATGACGCAGCACCTGCAAGCCACCCGAAACTTGTTTACGAAGCTGCACCGCAAACCGACCGCCAATACCATCTGATAAAGGGTGCTACGCATTATTATCAGGGCCAGCCAGAACTGTTGGCCGAGGCTGTCGGGCTGGTTAAAAGCTGGATGGCGGACAAAGGGCTGTCTGTATAAACCGGTCCGCTATTGATAGCGTTCTTCGGCGTCGTAATAATCGTCAAACCCAACTGTCTTGCGCAAATCGGCAAATGACATCGCCGGTTTTTGCAGATCGTCGGCATTGGTTTGCGCCAACACGTCGTTTATCGCGGCAATCGAGGCTGTCAGCCCGGTCAAAGGATAGGTCACAATGGCATACCCGATGTCCTGTAATTCCTTATGCGACAGCATCGGCGTCAGCCCGCCTTCGACCAGATTGGCCATGCAGGGGCCGTCGACCTCGGTGCAGATCCGGCGCATTTCTTCTGGCGTGTGGGGCGCTTCGACAAAGGTGATGTCGGCACCGATTTCGCGAAACATCTGCGCGCGCGAAATTGCTTCGTCCAGCCCGTGGTCTTGGCGCGCGTCGGTGCGCGCAAGGATCAAAATATCAGCACCTTCGTTACGGGCGTCAACTGCGGCACGGATGCGGGCGAATGCCTCGTTTCGGGTGACGACCTGTTTGCCTTTGGTGTGGCCGCAGCGTTTTGGGGCAAGCTGATCCTCGATCATCACGCAGGCCGCCCCGGCTTGTGCATAGCCCTGCACGGTGCGCCGCACATTCAGGGCATTTCCGTATCCGGTGTCGCCATCTCCGATCACTGGGATTGACACGCAAGCGGCGATATTGCGCAGTTGATCTGCCATTTCAGCGTAGGAAATCAGCCCGGTATCAGGCAGGCCAAGCCGCGCCCCGGCCACTGCAAAACCGCTCATGAAGGTTAGCTTGAACCCGGCTTGCTGGATCAGCTTGGCCGACAGCGCATCCCAGCATGCCGGGGTGACGAGCAATTTTCCGCTGCCAAGCAACGCGCGAAGTTCCTGCACTGGCGATGCGGCCCGGCCGCTTGTTTCAGACGTCATGTTTCTTAACCACCTGATTAATAGATCCAAAAATGGACGCTCCGTCTGCATCGTTCATTTCAATGCGGATTGTGTCGCCAAAACTCATGAAAGGTGTTTTTGGTGCTCCGTCAAGGATAGTTTCAATCATCCGGATCTCGGCGATGCAGGAATAGCCGCTGCCCCCGGCTGGCACCGGTTTGCCCGGCCCGCCATCCAGTTTGTTTGACACCGTGCCCGAGCCGATGATCGAACCGGCAGAAAGAACCCGGGATTTGGCGGCATGCGCGATCAGGTCACCAAAACTGAACGCCATATCGCGCCCCGCATTGGGTTTGCCAAACAGCGCGCCATTATAGGTCGACAAAAGCGGCAGATGCAGTTTGTCGTCCTGCCATGCATCGCCCAGTTCATCGGGGGTAACGGCGACGGGCGAAAACGCCGAGGATGATTTGGACTGCAACAGGCCCAGACTTTTGGCCATTTCGTCGGGAATAAGCGCGCGCAGCGACACGTCGTTGACCAGCACGACCAGTTGGATGTGTTGGCCCGCTTGCGCTGGTGTGACGCCCATGGGCACATCGTCGGTAATCACCGCGATCTCGGATTCAAAGTCGATGCCCCAATCTTCGGTGATTAGCTCAATCGGGTGGTGGGGCGGAATGAAACTGTCCGATCCTCCCTGATACATGATCGGGTCGGTTTCATAGCCCTTGGGCATTTCCGCCCCGCGTGCCTTTCGCACCAATTCGCCGTGGTTAAGGTAGGCCGAGCCGTCGGCCCACTGATAGGCGCGGGGCAGGGGGCTGGCCGCCTTGGCTTGGTCGAACGCCTTGCCTTCAACCGCGCCGCTATTCAACTGGTCTGACAGTTTTTGCAAAGCCGGTCGTGCATTTGGCCAATCGTCCAATGCACCCTGCATCGTCACGCTGACTTTGGTTGCCAGCACATAGCGGGCAAGATCGGTTGAAACAACGACCAGCCGCCCGTCACGGGTGTCGTCCAGCAATGTGGCGAGTTTCATGTCTGTGCTTTCCTAACTGCCGCCCGCGCCCCGGATTTGACAGCCGAGACGTCGAGCAAGGCTACTTTTTTGCCGCCGGGGCGACCTTGGGCGCGACCACCGGAAGCTCGCTGGCTTTCCAGCTTTCTGCATAGCCGGTCCATTCAACCTGCGCCGCCGCATCGCCCATTTTCAGTGGGTCGCGGGTGTCGAGCATGACGGCTGTTTCGTCTATGAAATCTTTCTTTGGCGTGAACATTCCCTGCAACGCTTTGGGGTGCGGGCCATGGGTGAAACCACAGGGGTGCCAGGTAATCATCCCGGTATCTATATTGTCGCGGCTAAAGAAGTCGCCCGCGTGATAGAACAACACCTCGTCATAGTCGTCGTTATTGTGGAAATAGGGCACTTTCAGCACGCCCGGATCGCTTTCAAACGGACGCGGCAGAAAAGTGCAGATCACAAAGCGGTTGCCGATAAATGTAGAATGCGCTGACGGTGGCAAATGGTAGCGGTGGCTCATCAAAGGACGGATGTCTTTGACGTTGATGCGCAGCACCGAAAGGTCGCCCTGCCAGCCAACCGCATCCAGCGGGTTGAATGGGTAGATTACGGTCGAAATGGCATTTTGACGTTTTATGTGAACGTGCCATTCGGTTTCGCTTTGTTGATCCTTGAAGGCTTCGTCGATTGCCGGGCGGTCCAGCATGCCAAGATCAAACTGCGCCTGACGGCCAACCATTCCACGATCGGGAAAGGTGAAATTGCCGTTGGTGCATTCAATGCCAAGAATGGTGGTAGGCTCGCTCGGTTCCAGCCGCCACATGGTTGAGCGGGGGATGATGATGTAATCGCCCATGCTGTATTCCAGATGGCCATAATCGCAATACAGCGCACCTGCACCGCGATGGATGAACAGAATTTCATCCCCGTCGCCGTTGCGCACCAGATGGTCCATCGGCTTGGTTATCCGCCATTGGCGCATCTTGGTGGCGTCATTGTAAAGGATGACCGGCGAGTCCCAGTAGGACACCTGTTCTTGGGTCAATTTGTTGAGGTCGAAACAGCGCGGGCGCAGCGGCCCGGACCAGCTGTTCCAGCCGGTTGGCGGATGGGAATGATACATCTGCGTTGCCGGGCCAAAGAAACCTTCCCGGCCCAGTTCGCGTTCAAAGGTGCCTTCGGGAAGATCGCAATGTGCCTGACGGGATGCATTGCCTTCCAGATGAGGAAATGAAGGGAGATCGGTAGACATGATTTCTTCCTTTTTGCTTTCGCCGGTCGAATTTGACTATCGGCGCGCATCTTGGAATTGCAAAGGGTTTTAAAACTGCCCCCGGTATTTCCGTATTTACTGCGCGCCCTCAGAAAGGCTGTTGTAAGCCCCTTTGTAAAAGACAAGAGGCCGCGCCTCTTTGCTTGAATTCATCGCCACAACATTGCCAATGAAAATGATATGATCACCGCCATCATATTGCGCGTGTGTCGTGCAATCAAATGTCGCCAGTGCGCCATCAATCAGTCGGCAGCCGGTTTGCCCGGTTGAACGGGGAACACCGGCCCATTTATCGGTGCCGCTTTTGGCGAAACAGTTGGACAGATCCTTTTGCGCATCGCTCAGAACGTTGATCGAAAAACACCCGGCGGCTTCAAATACCGGCAGGCTTTGCGACTTGCGATCGACGCTGAACAGCACCATCGGCGGGTCCAGAGACAGCGAACTGAAGGAATTCGCTGTAATCCCCACATGCTCGCCTTTGGGATCGACGGCCGTAATGACCGTAACCCCGGTGACAAAATTGCCAAGCGTTTCTCGAAATGCGACCGGGTCGATGCTCATTGGGCCTGTCTCTGGTTCCGCAGTCTTACTTTTTTATCCAAAGTTCTGTTTCCGATCACAAAATTGGGTCCAATGCCGGACGACGATTAGCTGGCGGCCTTTGCTTCCAGTCGGGCCTTGAGCCGAGGTGCCACTTCGGTGGCCATCAAATGCATTGATTTGCGCACCAGTTCAGGGTCCAGGCCGCCGAAATTCATCAGCATCGACACATGTCGCAATCCCAGATCATGCATATGGGCCAGACGATCAACTGCCGTGTCCACAGAGCCAAATATGCAAACTCTGCTTTGCACGATCTCGGCGTAAACTTGGCTTTTGGCATAATCGCGGGTCTCAACATATAGATCGAAGGCCTCGCTTGCTTCTTCACGGGCCTGATCGTCCGTGTCCGAGATATAGGTGTGGAAGGCGGCAATAACTTCGCCTTCTCCGCTTTTGCCGCTTTCGGAATAGCCTTTGTTATAAGCTTCGATTGCCGGGGCGATTTCGTCAAGCTCATCGACCATCGCATAGGGAACGATCATCATGTCGTCGCCGTTTTTGCCAACGTAGTAAATAGATTCCGTGCGCAGCGCAGCCACATAGATCGGCGGACCAGACTCTTTCACCGGCGTGATGTTGATCGCGGTGTTTTCGATCTTGGTAAACTGGCCGTCATAGCTGATCGTGTCGCCGGTCCAGAGTTTACGGATGATATCCAGCGATTCATCAAAGCTTTCGCGTTTGGTTTTGCCCGCGACACCGAAGCCCGCGAATTCATGTGCCAGATAGCCAGAGCCAACCCCCATGACCAAACGGCCATTCGATATCTGGTCAAGCATTGCGTAATCTTCTGCCACTTGAATTGGGTCGCGGAATGGCAGCACGACAACCGCCGCACCCAGCTTAATCCGGCTGGTTCGGGCCGCCGCAGCCGCCAGTGCCACAGCCGGATTTGGGAAGGCACCGTAGTCTGTAAAGTGATGTTCTGCAACGAAAAACGAATTATAGCCCTGATCGTCAGCAAGTTCGATCTGGTCAAGAACCTGATGGTAAAATTCGCCCCGGGTCCGGCCCTGTCCGGGGTAATAATCGACCACTGAAAACATAGAAAGGTTCATCGGGCCATCGAGGATCTGTGACTGTGTCATTTGCTGTTTTTCCCTGAGTTTTCTTATAGAGGCATTGATTTCCTAATACAAAACGCTCAATTTATTGGCAAGGTTTTAATTCTGTGGCCCGACGCGGGCTGTGGGATCGGCTGCCCCGATTAATTTTCAAGGCCCATTTTTTGGGAAACATTCTGCGCAACCGATCGCAGCAATTGCGTCGCTTCGCCCTGATCATCCGCAAGGCCACCATGTGGCGCCAGCAGAGCAAGACCGGCCAGAATGTCATTCTGACTGTTAAAAACCGGTGCGCAGATCGCTTCCAGACCGGGCAGCAGATCGTCTTTGATGCGCGACATGCCACTTGCGCGAACCTGGGCAATCATTGCGCTGATGCTGGCATCATCGTGCAGCTTGGGATTGGGCGCGTCGTGCGGGATACTTGCCAAGGCCCGATCAACCAGCGGCTGGGTTGCGAGCCGTGGAAGATAGGCCAGGAAAACCTGACCACTGGCCGAGGTCAAAATTGGCAGGGTAGAGCCAATGCGGATATTCACAATGATCGGTGCGTCCGATTCCAACATGCGCACAATCGTTGGCCCGCTGTCTGACCAGACCGTCATCATCGCCGTATGGCCGGTCTGGCGTTGCAGCGTCTTTAGCGCCTCAACAGAAAAATGCATCACATCAAGGCGGCGCAGCGCCGCAAGCCCCAGTTTTAATGCGCCAGTGCCAAGATTATAATGCCCCGTGTCGGATTCCTGCACCGCCAACCCGCCGCGGATCAGGCTGACAAGGTAACGGTGGCACCGGCTTGGCGACATGTCGACGTGCGCCGAAACGTCTTTCAACGCGACCGGGCCGGGGAACTCTGCCAATGACATCAGGATGCGCAGCCCGACATCTATCGACTGAACGCCACTGCGCCTTTTTTCTTCAATGTCCATAAATGCCCCCAAATGCAGGTTCGTTTTCTGACGCTTCAATATCCACTTTGGGATTTTATTTCACAATAAGAAATTGATATTGTAAACGTAAATCATCTCGAATAGCTTTCAATCTGAAGGCGCGCTATCGGCCGGACCGTGGGAGCGTTCGGCATGGAATTGGCGATGGGTCACTGACTTGGACACGATGCGCTGACAGCGACGATGCGATCTGCGCAAGCGCAAGCGCAAAAAATATTAAAAAATTTCATCTGGGAGGAGAAACACAGTGAAACTTTTAAATAAAATTATCGGGGCGGTGGTCTTGCCGGCCATGCTGCTTGGGACGGCCGGTGCGGCAGTCTCGGCCGACGTGATTGAGCTGAAACTCAGCCATTATGTTCCGGCCGGTCACGGTATGCACCGCGATTTCATGGAACCCTGGGCGCGGGAACTGGAAAAACGCACAAACGGTCAGGTCAAGGTTACGATCCATCCGGGCGGCACGCAACTTGGGGTTATCACCAAGCAATATGACCAAGTGCGTTCTGGCATTGTGGATATCGCAATGGGCCTGCACGGCATTCCGCGCGGCCGCTTTCCACGCACTTCGATCACCGATCTGCCGTTTCTTGCGGAAACTGCCGATGGGGCTTCCAAAGTTCTTTGGGCGCTATATCCAAAATACCTTGCCGAGGAACATCCGGGCGTGAAAATGCTGGCCCTGTTTGGCCACAACGCCGGTCTGATCCACACCAAGGGTCGTCAGGTTAAAACAATGGAAGACCTGAAAGGTCTGCGCATCCGCACGCCAAGCGCTGCTGCCAGCGAAATGCTGACATTTCTGGGTGCCACACCACAGGGCCTGCCGCCAACGCAGGTTTATGAGAGCATTCAAAAGGGCGTTCTGGACGGAACCCTGTTCCCTTGGGATCCGGTGAATTCTTTCAAACTGTTCGAAGTGCTTGATTATCATCTGGATGCGGGCGTTTACTCGGTTTCATTCTACTTTGCGATGAACCAGAAAAAGTATGATTCATTACCCGAAGATGTGCGCGCCGTGATCGACGATATGTCCGGTGATGCGCTGGTTGCGAAATTCGGCCCTTGGTGGGACGCATGGGACGTGCCCGGACGTGAAAAAGCCGAAGGACGTGGCAACACAATCGTTAAGCTTTCGCCACAAGAGCGTCAGCGGTGGCGCGATGCACTTGCACCAATGGCCGACGCATGGCTGACCAAGCTCGAATCCGAGTCTGGGGTTGCCAATGCCCGCGAGATCTATTCCGAAGCGCAGCGCCTTTCTGCTGAGTTCGAAAAATAGCGCCAGCAATGGCCCTGTTTCGCTTTCTCCATGCGCTCTCGGGTAAAGTTACCTGGGTTTGCGCATGGGGCAGCGTTGGTTTTTTGATGGCGGCAATGGCCGTTACCATAACGGATGTTGTGTTGCGCTGGATTTCGCGCAGTGTCGGAATGATAACCGGAGAGGCGTTGAGCCTCGCAGTTCTGGGTGTTGTTGATATCGTCCAACTGTTCATACTGGCGGCGGCATATATGGCTATTCCTTATGCGTTTTCCATTGGCTCGCATGTTGGCGTTGACATCATTGTGCAGCAAATGACCCAGAGAAAGCGGGCGTTTCTGGCAAGTATCTCGGCTATTCTGAGCGCCGGGCTGATGTTTCTGATCCTGATTTACTGCACCGAGCAGGCGATTTTGCAACATGGTTACGGCGATCGCTCGCTGACGGTGGGAATCCCGATCATTTGGTATTGGTTGCCGATTTTGGTGGGATCGGCGCTGTCGGTTATGGCAACGGCGCTGATCGCTGTGGATAAATTCGTATTTGGATTTCTGGGTGTGTCTCGGCAGGTTGCAAATTAGGGTGCCCCAACGCACAGGGCCGAAGTTTGAGAATTTTGTTCGTCTAATACTAGACTGGGAAGTAACGCGATAATGGAAACGCCTCTTTTCGGGTTGCTGGGATTTGTCGCGGCATTGGTTTTAATCCTTCTGCGGGTGCCGGTGGCGATTGCAATGGGCGTGGTCGGTGTTGGTGGTTATTTCCTGTTAAACGACTGGATGGGCGCGGCCTTTATTCTGGGATCGGCCCCTTTCGAAAGCCTGAACCGATACACCCTGTCAGTTGTCCCGCTGTTCGTTCTGATGGGCGTTTTTGCGGCACGGGCGGGGCTGTCGCGCAGCCTTTACAATGGGTTTTATGCTTTAATCGGTCACTATCGCGGCGGTCTGGCACTGGCAACGATTGGTGCCTGTGCGGGGTTCGGGGCCATTTGCGGATCAAGCCTGGCCACTGCGGCCACGATGGGCAAAGTCGCGCTGCCAGAAATGCGCCGATATGGCTATGACGATAGGTTGGCGTCGGCCTCGATTGCTGCTGCGGGCACGCTCGGTGTGATGATCCCGCCAAGCGTTTTGCTCGTGATTTATGCGTTCCTTACGGAAACCTCGGTTGGTAAATTGTTTGCCGCTGCGATCATTCCGGGCATTCTGGGCACCTTGCTTTATATGGCAGCAGTGGCGGTGCAAACGCGGATTAATCCAGCACTTGGCCCGGCTGGTCCACGGATGGGAAAAGCCGAGAAACGCCATGCACTGGCCGATATGTGGCCGGTTTCGCTGTTGTTCATCGTGGTGATCGGCGGCATCTATGCGGGCTTCTTTTCGCCAACAGAAGCGGCGGCATTTGGCGCGTTTGGGGCATTCGGGCTGGCTCTGGCGCGTAAGACCCTGAACCGCGATGTGATCAAAGATTGTGTGGTGGAGGCTGCCAGTACGACCGGCATGATGTTCCTGATCCTTGTGGGTGCCGGGTTGTTCAACTTCTTCATCGAGTCCACCAACCTGCCGAATTTTCTGGTCAGCACCGTCACCGACATGGGGCTTGGCCCTTACGGGATTTTGTTGATCGTTTTGCTGTTTTACATGGTGCTGGGGTGTCTGATGGACAGCCTGTCGATGATCCTGCTGACTATTCCGGTTGTATATCCCCTAATGCTGGCGCTGAATTTTGATCCGATCTGGTTCGGGATAATCGTGGTGACGGTGGCTGAGCTTGGGCTGATTACGCCCCCGGTCGGCATCAACCTGTTTGTCATTCAGGCGATTAGTAAGGACTTGAAACTTGAAACGATCATCAAGGGTATCCTGCCGTTTATTCTGGTGGATATCGTGCGGCTGGCGCTGTTGGTGGCGATCCCGGGGCTGGCGCTTTGGTTGCCCCATACGATGAACTAGGTCGCCACATCGGGATCCAGCCAGAGCGCACTGGGATTGGCATTCCGG
>JAHRVD010000290.1 GCA_019090845.1 Marinosulfonomonas sp. | reverse complement strand
AGGTAGAGAACGTCGGTTCCGGCTCGGTCACGCCGGTTTCGGTTCCGGCAACTTTGGATGTGAAGCCTGACAGGAAATGATACATTGCCTGTGCGGGCGTAAGGCGCGCAATCGGTGGCAAGACACCAAAAGCGTCACATGTCAGCATGATGATGTTTTTGGGGTGCCCGCCAAGCGCGGTTTCGGACGCGTTGGAAATGTAATGCAGCGGGTAGGCGCAGCGCATGTTTGCCGTCAGGCTGTCATCATCAAAATCCAGTTTTCGGGTTTCTTCGTCATAGACCATGTTTTCGATGACGGTCGCGAATTTCGATGTGGTGGCATAAATTTCAGGTTCTGCTTCGGCGCTCAGGTTGATCGTTTTGGCATAACAACCACCTTCGAAATTGAACGTGCCGCGATCGGACCAGCCGTGTTCATCATCGCCGATCAACACTCGAGACGGATCAGCTGACAGCGTCGTTTTTCCGGTTCCCGACAAGCCAAAGAAAATTGCCGTGTCGATCGGGTTTCCGACTGCATGATTGGCAGAACAGTGCATCGGCATGACGTTCTTTTCGGGCAACAGGTAATTCAGCAGGGTGAAGACAGATTTTTTGTTTTCGCCCGCATAGGCCGTGCCGCCAATCAGGATGATCTTTTTATCAAGGTTGATCGCAATAACCGTTTCAGACCGGCAGCCATGACGCTCTGGGTCCGCTTTGAAGCTGGGGCAATTGATAATTGTGAAGTCCGGGTCGAAGGATTCCAATTCTACACTGGAAGGACGCCGCAGCAGGTGGCGAATGAAAAGGCTGTGCCATGCCAGTTCGGTAATAATCCGGACATCCAGACGGTGTGCCGGATCTGCGCCGCCAAACAAATCCTGAACAAAGTAGTCCTTGCCCTTCATATGTTCCAGCATGTCGCTGTGCAGAACGTCGAAGAATTTTTCATCCAAGGGTGCGTTGTTTTCCCACCAGATATTGTCTTCTACCGAAGCAGTTCTGACTACAAATTTGTCTTTTGGCGAGCGACCGGTGTGTTTGCCGGTTGTAACCAGCAAAGCGCCGCCGTTTCCCAGTGTAGCCTCGTTTCGGCGCAAAGCCTGCTCAACCAGCAACGGGTCCTGCAGATTATAAAAAACGTTCCCAACATCCAAAATGCCCTGATCGGCCAGTGTTTTTGATGGGTTTACTCTGCCAGTTGTCATTTTCCCGCTCTCCTGCGTCGCTGGGCAAATTTTCAGATACGCAGACAGCTTTCTAGATCACAATCACTGCGCAGCGCCGGGCCAAGGCTGACTCGACCCGAATACTATAACATACGGATTTTACTCACGAACAGGACGCTTCGTCGCCGTTAGCGCAATCAATGTCAAGTTAGCGCAACCAAGTATTGATTGGCCAATCGCATTAGCCGCAAGTGAGACAAATTAGTCAAAGTTTACGACTTTTGTCATCTGATATTGCAAAGGCTTTCAGGTGATTCGCACTTAGTTGTTGATTCCAAAGGGCGGAAACGGGAATATAGCAAAAAAATAACAGATACAGAGCAGAATAAGGAAACCAAAAATGTCGCGGATTGCGTTGGTTGACGACGACAGGAACATCCTGACGTCGGTCTCTATGACTCTCGAGGCCGAGGGTTTTGAAGTGGAAACCTACAATGATGGGCAAGCTGCCCTTGATGCATTTAACAAGCGTTTGCCTGATATGGCGGTGCTGGACATAAAGATGCCCCGGATGGACGGCATGGATCTGTTGCAGCGACTTCGCCAGAAGTCCGCGATGCCGGTGATCTTTCTGACTTCCAAGGATGATGAGATTGACGAAGTTCTGGGCCTTCGGATGGGTGCAGATGACTATGTTAAAAAACCATTCTCGCAACGGCTACTGGTCGAACGAATTCGCGCATTACTGCGCCGACAGGAAGCAATTGAAACCGGTGAAACGCCTGAAGGCGAAGAAAACAAAGTTATGTCGCGTGGCGACCTAAGCATGGACCCGTTGCGTCATGCGGTAATGTGGAAAGGTCGCGATGTGTCGCTGACCGTCACAGAATTCCTGCTGTTACAGGCGCTGGCTCAGCGTCCGGGCTTTGTAAAAAGTCGCGATCAGCTTATGGATGTAGCCTATGATGATCAGGTCTATGTTGATGATCGCACTATCGACAGCCACATCAAAAGACTGCGTAAAAAAATGCGCACCGTTGATGATGAGTTTACGGCGATCGAAACATTGTATGGCATTGGCTACCGGTATAACGAAGAATAATGACACTCGCGTCGAGGGTAGACGTGCGCCAATCAAAGTCGATAAAAAATGCAGATATTGTGCTGGGAGACGACTGGATCGCCCCCCAGACAGTTTCGTCGTCCGAAGTGCGTGCCAAACGCGCTCGACGCGGTCTAATTTCTATCAATCGCTCACCTCTGGCCCGCAAGATTGTCACTTTCAACCTGTTGGCATTGATTATCCTGGTTTCCGGGGTTCTCTATCTTAATCCATTCCGCGACAGTTTGGTTGCTCAGCGCGAAATTGGTCTGGTGGCCGAGGCCGAGTTGATAGCGGATGTAATGGAGGCACTGCTGCCAGACGATGGTGCTTTCAGCCTGATAACCAACGATGGCCTTAACACCGCCAAGTTGCTGGCCAGTCTGGACCTGCAAAAAGGTGCTGAAGTCTATGTTTTTGACCGAAACGAAAACATTGTGGCAACCATCGTGGGCAAAGCGCGCGCCGAGCAAGATCAAATAGAGGGGCTGCAGCATGGCGGGCGTAAGACAATCATTACAGATTTTCTGAATTCCATTTTTGAAGGATTATCTGGGCTGCTGGCACCTTCAATGTTGCCCGTTGCGAATTTTGACTCTGAAAAAAAGTTGCGCAGCCTGATTGGTGGGACTTTGATGGGCAAAACGCAGGTTCTGACCGCTCTTGACGAAAATGGCAGCACCATATTTTCGGTTGCCACACCAATCATGCAGAACGGTCGGGCGGTAGGAGCCGTCGCAATGTCAAGCGCGGCCGGCGAAATCGACGCCTTGGTATTAAGCGAGCGCGAACAGGTTTTACAGATGTTTGTGATTGCAATTCTGGTGTCAATCGGGCTGAGCCTTGTCTTGGCCTCGACCATTGCCAACCCGTTGTCCGATCTTGCAGCCGCCGCAGAGGTTGGTCGCGATAGGAACTCGCGCAAGGTCAGCCCGGGCCGGGTGCGAATTCCGGATCTGTCTGCCCGCCCTGACGAGATTGGCCGTCTGTCGGGTGCCCTGCGCGGAATGGTTTCGGCGCTTTATGACCGAATTGATGCAAACGAACAGTTTGCTGCGGATGTTGCGCATGAAATCAAAAACCCTTTGGCCTCATTGCGATCTGCTGTCGGGACATTGCGCATTGCCAAACGCGACGATCAGCGAAGCAGGCTGTTAGATGTGATAGAGCACGATGTGCGGCGCCTGGACCGACTCGTCAGCGATATTTCCAATGCGTCGCGGCTGGACAGCGAGCTGGTGAAGGAAGAAGAAGAAACCTTCGATCTGACTCACATGATGACCAACATTAACGACTATCTGGGTGCTGAAGCAAAAGGCAAAGGTATCGAATTTATCTCGGATCTTCCGAGCCACCCAATAGAAATTCAGGGCCTGGAAGCAAGACTGGCGCAAGTATTTGTTAATCTGATTTCGAACGCGATTTCTTTTTGCGAAGAAGGTGACGCAATTCGGGTTTGGGCCCGCAAGCGTGAAAACCGGGTATTGGTTGTCGTTGAAGACACCGGCCCCGGCATTCCAGAGCAATCACTGACCAAGATTTTTAATCGGTTTTACACGTCTCGGCCGGTGGGCCAGTTTGGTGATAACTCTGGCCTTGGGCTGGCTATTTCCAAGCAAATAGTCGAAGCGCATGGCGGGGTGATTTGGGCAGAAAACATCCGTCCGACCGATGCGGATATAATGTCAGAACCGCTTGGCGCGCGGTTTGTTGTCGGTATTCCGGTTTAGCGGTCGCAACAGCGACTGGAACCGGCACCTGATATAGGGCAGTAATGGGCAGGCATTGGGCCAGCCGGTGTTGGCCCGTTCTTCAGGATCGTCATGTCTAAACAGTCGGATCAATCCGAAATTGTTCACGCCAGTTGCGTGGCCTATGGTCCTGCGGCGGCGCTAATAATCGGACCGTCTGGTTCCGGCAAGTCTGCATTTGCTTTGGAAATGATGGCGCTGGGCGCGATGTTGGTCGCAGATGATCGCACGGTAGTTAGGCGGACAGAATACGGGTTGCAGGCCAGTTGCCCCGATACGATCCGGGGGCGGATCGAGGCGTGGGGTGTTGGAATATTGGCTGCCGAAACCCAAAGTTCGGCGTTGTTGCGTCTTGTGATCGATTTGGGCAAGCAAGAGGATCAGCGTCTGCCGCCGGAGCGAAATACCGTCATACTGGGGCAGATTCTGCCTATGCTTCACACCCCAATGCACGGATATTTTCCCGCCGCCATTTTGCAATACCTAAAAGGGGGAAGGAGTGATTGATGCCTATTCCTGACAATGAAAATGAAAAGAATGGCCGCCGGGGTGGTGAAAAGGTGGTTTTTGTTACTGGACCATCTGGCGCCGGACGCGCTACGGCCGTTCGCGCTTTGGAAGACATCGGGTTCGAAGTAATCGACAACCTGCCACTAAGCTTGATGCCGCGCCTTCTGGAGGGGCCATCCATCGGCCGACCGCTTGCGCTTGGTCTGGATATACGCAATCGCGATTTTTCCGTCACCCGGCTGCTGGATTCAATAGAACAATCTAGCGAAAATCCTGATCTGGATATCGAGTTGCTATATCTTAATTGCTCGGCGGAGGTGCTGGTTCGCCGGTTTTCGGAAACGCGCAGACCCCATCCAATGGCGCTCGCTGAAACTCCACTACAAGGGATTGAGCGGGAATTTGAATTGTTGGAGCCGATACGGTCGCGCGCAGATGTGTTAATCGACACATCAGATTTGACGCCACATAATTTGAAGGCCGAAATTGCGCGCTGGTTTGACACCAGCGGCGAAGCCCGATTGGCTGTGTCAGTTCAGTCGTTTTCCTACAAGCGTGGATTGCCGCGCGGCGCGGATATGGTTTTTGACTGCCGTTTTCTGCGAAACCCATATTGGGACGCCGATTTGCGAATGTTATCGGGACAATCATCTGCCGTTGCAAAGTATGTTGAGCAGGATGAGCGTTTTGCAGATTTCTTTGAAAAAGTCAGCGATATGGTCGCTATATTGCTGCCAGCCTTCGCTGACGAAGGAAAATCGCATCTGTCAATTGCATTTGGCTGCACCGGCGGCCAACACCGTTCAGTTTTCGTCGTGGAAAAACTGGCGAATGCACTTGCAGCATTGGGATGGCAGGTGTCTAAAAGGCACTGGGAACTTGAAGGGCGTGACATTGGGTCACCGCCGCCAAGCGCATAGATTGGGGAACGGACGTGATCGGAATCGTGATCGTCGCTCATGGTGGTCTGTCCAGAGAATATCTGGCCGCTGTCGAACATGTTGTCGGCAAGGCAGACGGCCTGCGTGCAATTGCAATTGAAGCCAACCATGACCGCTCTGAGAAAGAGGCAGAGATATGTGCGGCTGCAAACGACGTTGATACCGGTGACGGTGTTGTGGTTGTCACTGACATGTTTGGTGGCTCACCATCAAACCTGTCGTTGTTGGCCTGTAGCCCATCCAACCGCCGCATCATTTATGGTGCAAATTTACCGATGTTGATAAAGCTGGCGAAATCCCGTCATCTGAGTGTCCCGGATGCGGTTGAATGTGCCAAGGCTGCGGGGCGTAAATACATCGACAGTGTCGATAACTCTCCGGTATAATGCAAAGATTATGAGCCAGGAAAACCTTCGCAAATTGCGTATCATCAATGAAAAAGGTCTGCATGCGCGTGCGTCGGCAAAACTTGTTGAGGTGGTCGAGGCTCATGACGCTCGGGCCACGGTTTCCAAGGACGGCCTGTCGGCATCTGGCGACAGCATCATGGGGCTTTTGATGTTGGCAGCGTCCAAAGGAACATTTATTGAGGTCGAGACTGACGGTGCCGAAGCTGCAAAACTGGCTGAAGCGGTGGACTTGCTTGTTGCGGACAGATTTGGCGAAGAATTTTAAATCCGTGAGTGGAAAGACCCGAATATACAAGGCGGACGAATTGGTAGACAGCTTTCAGGAAACACCGCTGCCAGATCAGCAGGATGCACCTGAGAATTACGTGCCATACGACAAGCGCAAGCTGTCGTATGCGACGACTTTTACTGATCCAAAAAAAATCTATGCTATTCGCGCGCTGGAATGGATGACGGGCAAAATAACATTGCTGCGCAAGATCCGTGCTTTTGAACGTTCTGGTTTCACCGAAGGGTTGGAGTTCTTTTCTCAGGCACTGCGGTTCATGGGAATTAGTTTGGTGACGCCAGACGATCAGGTTGACAATATTCCGGCCACCGGCGCTTTGGTTGTTGTTGCCAACCACCCTCACGGCATGGTCGATGGCATGGTCATGGCCGAGCTGGTCGGGCGTAAACGCGACGACTTTCTGATTTTGACCCGTTCGCTAATTTCTGGCGTGCAGGAAATTAGCCAGTTCATGTTGCCGGTGCCATTTCCCCATGAAAAGGACAGCTTCAACGAAAGTCTGAAGATGCGGAAAACGGCGATGCAACACCTTAAAGACGGAGGTGTTATTATCCTGTTTCCGGCAGGTGAGGTGGCGGCGGCCAAAACATGGTTTGGCCCGGCGATTGAAAGTGAGTGGAATCCCTTTACCGCTAAGATGATCCAGCGTTCCGGAGCAACTGTGTTGCCGATCTATTTTCCCGGGCAGAATTCGCGGCTTTACCTGATGGGTGAGCGGATTTCTGCAACACTACGCCAGGGGTTGTTGCTGCACGAAGTGGTCCACGCACTGGACAAACCACAGGCGCCGATCGTTGGAAAACCCTTGGCACCCGATGTGCTGAAAGAAAAATCCGGAAATACCCGCGAATTCATCGCCTGGTTGCGAGAGCACACCCTGTCACTGAAAAAAGGTTAGCGCGTCGGAACGGGTGTGTCGCCAGAATAGTCGTAAAAGCCCCGCTTGGTTTTGCGCCCCAACCAGCCAGCTTCAACATATTTCGTCAGCAAAGGGCAGGCACGATATTTTGTGTCACCCAAACCATCATGCAGGACGTGCATGATTGCCAAACAAGTATCTAGGCCGATGAAATCCGCCAGTTCCAGCGGACCCATCGGGTGGTTGGTTCCCAAACGCATGGATAAATCTATCGATTCGACCGATCCGACACCCTCAAAAAGGGTATAAACGGCCTCGTTAATCATCGGCATCAAAATACGATTAACAATGAAAGCCGGGAAATCCTGCGCCGTGGCGGCGGTTTTTCCAAGCCGTTCCACGACGTTCAGGCAGGCTTTGTAGGTTTCATCATCCGTTGCAATGCCGCGAATAAGCTCGACCAGCTGCATCAGCGGAACCGGGTTCATGAAATGAAAACCTAGGAACTTTCCGGGCCGGTCTGTGCCTGCGGCCAAGCGGGTGATCGAGATTGACGATGTATTTGATGTCAGGATCGTGTGTGGTTGCAAATGTTCAAGCAGTTCCTTGAAGATAGCGACCTTAACGGCCTCTTGTTCTGTGGCTGCTTCGATCACCAGATCGCATTGCCCCAGATCGGCGAGTTTCCCGGTTGCGGTTATCCGGGCCATGGCTGCCGCTTTGTCGTCGGCGCTGATTTTTTCCCGCGATACCTGACGTTCCAGATTTCGGTCGATTAGTGATACCGCTGCTTTCAGAGCATCCTCGCTGACATCTGTCAGCAGCACATCGTAACCAGCCAACGCAAAAACATGGGCGATGCCATTGCCCATCTGCCCGGCACCGATCACACCTACGGTCGAAATGTCCATGTCTTGCCCTCCAATAATTCCTGCGCTCATTTAGCCCCTGAGGTTAGTCGGTGCAAGCTGACCACTGCCGATAATCCGTTCAAATTCTACAGTTAGGCAATTGGAAACCTGTGTTTGCGACTCTGAACACGGGTGAAACATTTAAGTGGGTGGAATCATGGCCTATGAACACTTGGGCAGGGGTGCCCTTGACTATTATCCGTGCCGTTATGGCAGATCAAAACTGCTGTTCCGTGGTCCGCGCAGAAAACTGGACAAACCATACTGTGCTGTGATTGGCGGTTCCGAGACATATGGAAAATTCCTGGAAACGCCTTATCCGACCATGCTGGAGCAATTAATTCAAATGCCGGTGGTAAATTTGGGGTGCCAGAATGCCGGCAACGAAGTTTTTGCACAGGACACGACAGTAACCGACATATGCTCGGCGGCCGAGGTCACAATAATTCAGTTGATGGGGGCACAGAACCTTTCGAACAGATTTTATTCTGTGCATCCACGGCGCAACGACAGGTTCATAAAGGCATCGGGGTTTTTGCATACTGTCTTTCGGGAAGTCGACTTTACCGAGTTCCACTTCAACCGGCATATGCTCGGCTGTCTGAATGAAATCTCGCCGGAAAAATTCTCTTTAGTCCGCGATGAACTAAAGGAAGCATGGGTCGCGCGCATGAAATTGTTAATGTCGCGCATTGAAGGGCGCGTGATTCTTCTTTGGCTTTCTGCCCATACACCTGATGACACAGCAAAATCCAATGACCTGAATTCTGATCCGGCGTTCGTTGACCGGGATATGATTAACCGGGTTTCGGAACAGGCGTCGGATGTTGTGGAAGTTGTCGCAACACAATCAGAAATTGATGCCGGGCGCGATCGGATGGCTTTCAATGCTCTGGAAGAAATAATGGCCAGTGAAATGCTTGGCCCAATCGCTCATGAAACTGCGGCTTGGCGTTTGCAGAAAATTCTTCCGCGCGTTCACTGAAGCAGTGGCTGGCCCACCTTTGGGGGTGGGCCAGTTTCGTTATCCGAGTTTTTCAATCAGTTCCGGCACAGCGGAAAACAGATCAGCAACAAGACCGAAATCAGCGACCTGAAAAATCGGTGCCTCTTCATCTTTGTTAATTGCCACGATGATCTTACTGTCTTTCATGCCTGCAAGGTGCTGGATCGCACCAGAGATACCCACAGCAACATAAAGACCCGGCGCTACGACTTTGCCGGTTTGACCAACTTGCCAGTCGTTGGGCGCATAGCCACTATCAACCGCTGCGCGCGAAGCACCAACTGCGGCCCCCAGCTTGTCGGCCAGTTGCTCGATCAGGGCAAAGTTTTCTTCTGATCCAACGCCACGGCCACCAGAAACAACGATTCCCGCAGATGTCAGTTCTGGACGATCGCTTGGGGCGACCTTGTCTTCAATCCATTCCGACAGACCGGGGTTATCGGCAGCGCCGATTTTGTCCACCGACGCAGAGCCGCCATCGCCAGCCGCATCGAATGTCGAGGTGCGAACCGTCAGAATTTTCTTGGCGTCGACCGATGTCACGGTTTGAATTGCGTTGCCTGCATAGATCGGGCGTTCAAATGTTGCGCCATCCACCACGCCGGAAACATCCGACATTACCATCACGTCCAATAACGCAGCAACTCGCGGCAGCACGT